>CAZMDY010000040.1:4787-13913 GCA_964565295.1 uncultured Aequorivita sp.
CCAAAATCAAGAATTCGGTACGTCATGCGATCCATAAATTTAGCGCTCTGCGGGAGTTTGGTGGTAGCAGCCAATATTGCTCCCACCGATGAAGTTTATACCATTGCTTTGGAAACTGATCCTTTTAAAATCTTATTGATTGCCCTCGTTTCATTGATTATTGGTTCAGCAATTTTATACCATATCAATTTTCATGGTTCGAAAGAAAAAAAGATCCAACGCGAAACCTTTTGGGAAATGGCGGCCGAAAGTTTCACTATGTATACTCTGGCTTTATTAATATCGGCTTTTATGTTGTGGTTTTTCGGGCGGTTTGATGGACTATCCATCTACTTGATTACAGCTCAAACAGTAGTATTGGGCTTTCCAGCTGCTTTGGGAGCTTCCGCAGGCAGATTCCTCATTCAATGATGATTAAAAGTTTTAAAAATTATGGAAAAAGAAATTGACGACAAAGAGAATGAAAGAACATGGCTTGAATGGATAGTAACTATAATTTCAACCATTATTGTGTTTATAACAGTAGGCATATTGATATACCAAATGGTTGTAGTTGAACCTGCCCCACCAGAAATTGTTGTGGATTTCGGTAAAATTGAAGCGAAAGAAGATTATTATGCCGTTCCTGTGATAATTGGCAATCTTGGCCATGATACAGCAAAAAAGGTACGTGTCGAGTTCACGCTGGAAAATGGAAGGGGAACAGAAACATCATTTCTGGAATATGATTATGTTCCTGGAAAATCGGAAGTCAAAGGATGGATTGGATTTACAGTGAACCCCGAGGGCAAAACAATAAAACACCATATTTTGGGATACCTCGCTCCTTAAAAGTCTCAATACAATTGACCTAAATCCGCCAATATATCCATCCAGCTGGCCTCTCCATTTTTTTTCCCCAACCGGACGATAATCAAGTTCTTGTCAGGGTGGACATAAATATATTGTCCCAAATAACCTTTCGCCATAAAATCACCAGTTGGACTTGGGAACCACCAGTGGTATTGATAATAGGGCACACTCCCTTTGGAAACATCTTTTTCCAACGAACGCTCCACCCATTTTTTCGACACAATTTGAACCCCATTCCAATTGCCTTTATTCAGGTATAATCTTCCGATTTTAGCATAATCCCTCGCCCGGGCATTTAAGCAGCAAAAGGTTTTCTCCAATCCGTTTTCCTGATCCAGACTCCAACTTGCATCATATTCCATTCCCAATGGCTTCCAGATCCGCTCTTGAAGATATTCAGAAATTGACTTATCGCCCAAAGCTCTTTCCAATAGCAGGCCTAAGATTTGGGAATTGCCACTAAGATATTCAAACCTTTCCTCCGGCCCTTGCTTCAATTTCAATTTCGTGATAGCTCTACGCAGATCGGTTCCGTAATAGAATGTCGCAGCTTCCCCAAACGGATGATAATAGGCTTCATTAAATTTGAGGCCAGAGGTCATCTGGAGCAAATGTTCAATGGTCACTTTTTCAAAACCGTTTGCCCTAAGCTCAGGAACATAAGAAACAACAGAGTCTTGGACCGAATTGATCAGGCCATCATCAATCGCACATCCAATTAAAATGGAAAGAACGGATTTTGCAATTGAAAAAGAAGGCACGATGGAAGTTTCATCATAGCCACGCCAATATTTCTCATACTGAATGGTATCGTTTTGGATGATCAAAAAAGCAACGGTCTTGTTTTTTTCCAAATAACTTTCAAAATGATAGGTCATTCCACCTATCCAAAGCCTATCAGGTACATTTCCATCTTCAGTTTTATGGAACTGGAATTCTACTGGCCCTTTCTCAATTTCCCTGGTGGGGAATATTTTATGATCCCTTATATCGGCAAAGTTATAGACAACAAACCTGGTTAGCTTACAGGAAGTAGTCACATTAAAAACAGCCAACAAGGCCACTGCTGTTAAAACTCTTTTTAAATGCACCATGGATAGAATATAAAAGGCTAATTTACAAAGATTAACCATCCCATGTCTCCTGAGGTTTTCTCAAGGTTTTGTTAAACAAAATCTAATATTGAGAAACAAAATTGTTCGAGTTACTACAACACAGGGATTGGAAATAATTTTAGGAATGAGCGAGAAGTAATATTACAACATTTTTCTTCAATCATATCACGGTCTTTAGAGGTTTTTGCTGCTAAAAAATAAAGGGGAAAAACCACATACTTCATACATTCCCTTTTAAAGAATAAACAACAAAAACATGATTCCTCAATTTTTCTATGAAATTGCATTCAACTCTACAATTAACTATTAGCCCCGAAAAACGTACAGTTATCGAAGTGAAGAAATTACGTATCAGCTTTTTAAACTAACATTCCTTCCCTGCTAAAAGCATATAGTAATACTGCATCCTCGATTTATGCGTTTATATTTTTTACATTTGGACGTGAGGTTTTTCAAATTCCCCCTAAATTTGAAAATACATCTTACAATCAAATCAATAAAAGAAATTACCATGAAAATATATTTATTGCTCTGCTTTATATTGTGTTCTATGCTTGGAAAGGCCCAAGGTCTAATTGGGGCTTGGGAAGGCCGGAGTGTTTCTGAAGGGATCTCCATTACGGAAATTTTAATATTTACCGAAGGTTATACTGCTAAGACCACGTATGGATCGGAGACAGGAGAATTTATTGCCACGAAAGGAGGAAGCTGGAAATTATCCCATGGTTTGGTCCAAGGAAAAGTTGAATTCGATTCCAAAAACCCCGAGACCGTAGGTTCAGAAACTCGATACCGATTTTCCGTTGACGGCAACAATCTTAAGGTCGAAGGCTCGGATATCATCTACACACGGATCGACGATGGAACGCCGGGAGCACTGAAAGGAGCTTGGCTCATGTCTGGCCGAGTAGTCGATGGGGAAAACCAGATCAGAGACACATCCGGTCCCCGAAAAACGATGAAGATATTATCCGGAACCCGATTCCAATGGATCGCATATAACACCGAAACCCAGCAATTTTTGGCAACTGGCGGAGGGACTTACACAACAGTGGACGGGCAATATACCGAAACCATTACCTTTTTCTCAAGAGATGTTTCCCGGGTGGGAATGACGCTGAAATTCAATTATGATTTGATTGACGGAAAGTGGCACCATTCCGGAAAATCGAGCAAAGGCGACCCGATCAATGAAATTTGGAGCAAAAGGATTTAAAGGGCTTTTTCATTTGTGCGACTTGAAAAATGCATTATTGACTTGATTAAATTAGAGGTTGTATTACACCAACATAAAAATTAGCTTTGCGGGACTGTTATTCAGTCCAATAAAGATTCTTTTCCCGATGAACCCATGAAGATCAAATACATAATTTACGCCGTTCTGATTATAGGTGTGGCATCCTTGGTCATCTATCGGATCAACAGCAATCGAAATTTGGCCCAAACGAGCCAAAACAGTATAACAACCGCTCCAACGGTTACCGGCATAGTTGCGGTTCCCGAAAAATTTGAAGACAACTTACTTCTCTCGGGAACACTCGAAGCCAATGAGCAAGTGGAAATTCGAAGTGAAATCTCAGGATTGGTAACGGCCATCAACTTTAAGGAAGGCACCAAGGCATCAAAAAACCAAGTGCTCCTGACTATTAATGACATCGAGCTTCGCGCCCAATTGTCGAAGGCTGGCACCGCAATGAAATTAGCTTCCGAAAACGAGCGCCGCGCCCAGTTGCTATTGGAAAAACAAGCAATCAGCCAAGAGGAATACGATATGTCCCTTGCAGAGTTAAAAAGTGCGCAAGCAGAACAACAGCTCATTTCGGCCCAACTTGAAAAAGCGACCTTGCGCGCCCCGTTCTCCGGAACCATTGGTTTGCGGTATATTTCTGAAGGCACTTATATTACCCCCACAACGCCAATAGCGACATTGGTAAACACAGACCAGTTAAAAATCACCTTCAGCGTTCCCGAGAAATATGCTTCCAAAATCAATTTAGACAACGAAATTGATTTTACCACCTCAGGTTCAACAACGGAGCACCAGGCGCGGATCTATGCCGTGGATCCCCAAATCGATATTACCACACGCACCTTAAAAATGCGCGCCATTACGGAAAATAAAGAAGGGAAATTATACCCTGGAATGTTTGCCAGCGTTCTTCTCCCCTTGGAAACAGTTGAAGATGCCATTCTTGTGCCCACAGAGGCTCTGATCCCAATCCATAATGGAAAAGTGGTTTTTGTTTCCGAAAATGGGAAAGCAAAGCAAATCCAGGTGCAGACAGGTTCCCGGACTGAAAACTCAATCCGTATCCTTTCTGGGGTGAAGGCCGGCGATACTATTTTGACCTCCGGTGTTATGTCATTAAAAGATGGCGTTCCCATAAAGGTTCGGTTTGAAAATTCCAATACTCCTCAAAGCCGATGAATCTTTCAACCTTAAGCATAAAACGACCGGTCTTGACTATTGTGATGAACCTCACCATTGTGCTTTTTGGGGTGATTGGCTATACGTATCTCGGAGTCCGTGAATTCCCGTCTATAGATCCGGCACAAATCTCGGTGCGAACAAATTATACTGGCGCAAATGCCGACATTATTGAATCCCAGATTACGGAACCGCTTGAGAAGGCTATCAATTCAATAGACGGGATCCGAAATATAACCTCATCCAGCAACCAAGGTTCCAGCAGGATAAACATTGAATTCCATTTGAACAAGGATCTGGAAAGTGCGGCCAATGACGTTCGCGACAAAGTTTCCCAAGCTATCCGAAGCCTTCCTGATGATATAGATGCGCCACCCGTGGTTTCGAAAGCCGACGCCGATTCCGACGCCATAATCTCCATGACCGTCCAAAGTGACAATAAAAATGTACTCGAACTTTCGGATTATGCCGACAATGTTATCGCCCCGAGATTAGAGACCATTCCGGGAGTAAGCAGTGTACAGATTTGGGGACAACGAAAATATGCAATGAGACTTTGGATAGACCCATTGAAATTGGCTTCCTATGGATTGAGTGTGGCCGAAGTGAGAAATGCCCTCTTGGCTCAAAATGTTGAGCTTCCTTCTGGAAAATTGACAGGCGCTAATACAGAACTTACCGTAAAAACCATTGGAAACCTATCTACGGAAGAAGAATTCAACAACATAATCCTAATCGCAAATGAAGAAAAAGTTGTTCGCTTCAGCGATGTGGGAAAAGCCGTGTTGGAAGCGGAAAATATGGAGACCAAGCTAAGCGACAGCGGGCAGCCCATGGTTGCCATGGCCATCATTCCACAACCGGGTTCCAATTATGTAGATATTGCAAATGCATTCAATGTTGAATATGAAAAACTAAAAGAAGATCTGCCGGCTGATTTTACACTGAATATTGCCCGCGATAATACGCTATTCGTAAAACGGGCCATTACTGAAGTAGTCGAGACCTTGGCCATTGCGCTGATCCTGGTTATTATGGTCATTTATTTTTTCTTCCGCAATTGGTCGATGGCCCTTCGTCCGCTTATTGACATTCCGGTTTGTTTAATAGCCACTTTTTTTGTGATGTGGCTTTTTGGATATAGCATCAATGTATTGACTCTTTTGGCCATCGTTCTCGCCACCGGTTTGGTTGTGGACGACGGAATTGTAGTGACGGAAAACATCTATAAGAAAGTGGAAGAGGGGATGTCTCCCATCGAAGCATCAGTCAAAGGTGCCAAAGAAATATTTTTTGCCGTTATTTCAATTTCGGTCACCTTGGCGGCAGTATTCCTACCCGTAATATTTTTGGAAGGATTTGTTGGTCGGTTGTTCAGGGAATTTGGCGTGGTCTTAGCCTCAGCAGTTCTGGTTTCGGCTTTTGTCTCCCTTTCATTGACTCCCATGTTAAATGCATATATGATGCGCCCAGGCAAACAAAAACGTGGCAAATTTTACATGGTCACTGAACGGTATTTCGAAAAAATGAACGCTGGTTATGCTTCTTCCCTTTCTTCATTTATGAAAAGAAAATGGCTCAGTTTTCCAATTCTTCTGGTCTGTCTGGGAATGATCGCTCTTTTTTATAGCCTACTGAAAAAGGAAACAGCACCCTATGATGATCGTAGTTTTATCCGTACTTCGATTACCGCTCCAGAAGGTGCCACGTATGACTATATGGACCGATTTATGAATGAATTGACCGATTTGATCAATGATTCCATCCCTGAAAAGAAAGTAGCACTTATTATCACCTCTCCAAGCTTTGGTTCTTCCTCGGTCAATAGTGGGCGTGCGAACATCACCTTAGTCGATCCGGAAGAGCGCGATCGCTCACAGCACGAAATTGCCGAAGACCTTTCCCAGTGGACCCGCCAATACACCCACGCCCGTGTGACCGTATCCGAAACCCCTACCATTTCGATGAACCGACGTGGTGGAATGCCGATCCAATATATCATCCAAGCTCAGAATTTTGAGAAATTAGAAGAAAAAATCCCCCTTTTTATGGCGGAAGTGGCCGATGATCCAACATTCTCGAACAGCGATGTAAACCTAAAGTTCAACAAACCCGAACTGTATGTTACCATAGACCGCGAAAAAGCTGAAAGCTTGGGCGTATCGGTAATGGATGTGGCCCAAACGCTCCAACTCGCCCTGAGCGGGCAACGTTTTGGCTATTTCCTGATGAATGGAAAACAGTATCAGGTAATGGGGCAGTTTGATAAAGAGGATCGAAGCAAGCCGGCCGACCTGACGGCGATGTTCGTTAAAAACAAGAAAGGGGAACTTATACAAATGGACAACTTGGTAACCACTGAAGAGCACAGCAGTCCCCCACAATTATACCACAACAACCGGTATATGAGTGCGACAGTTTACGCCGCACTTGCTCCAGGGCAGAGCATTGGCGATGGAATTGAGGCAATGGAACGGATAAGGGAAAACGTTCTGGACGAAACATTTACAATCGACTTGGGCGGTGAATCTAGGGATTTTGTGGAAAGCAGTAGCAATACACTATTTGCTTTTCTTCTAGCATTGTTGCTTATATTCCTGATTTTGGCTGCACAATTTGAAAGTTTTATAGACCCACTGATAATCATTTTGACTGTGCCAATGGCTGTTGCCGGAGCTGTGTTTTCCCTATGGCTTTTTGGCCAGACTTGGAATATTTTTAGCCAGATCGGGACCATAATGCTAATTGGACTGGTAACGAAAAACGGAATTCTAATCGTAGAATTCGCCAATCAACTTCGAGAGAATGGCATGCCAAAAGCAAAAGCCATCACTACCGCTGCCGAATCGCGATTGCGCCCTATTTTAATGACAAGTTTAACGATTGCCCTTGGTGCTTTGCCCATTGCACTGTCTTTGGGCGCGGCATCCACGAGCAGAATCGGGATGGGAGTGGTCATTGTCGGAGGAACAATGTTTTCACTCATTTTGACCTTATTTGTAATTCCCGCATTATATTATATGTGGTCCAGGGAAAAAGTGCCCCGTCCCGAATTTGATCAATTGGAAAAATATGATGCAGCACCGAACATTTAAAATATTGATTTTCATGCTATGCGCCGGTTTCCAAACCAGTGCTCAAGAAGAACTCCTGACCGTGGAAAAGGCTGTTTCCATTGCTTTGGAAAATAATTATCACATACAGATTGTTGGCAATGAACTATTGCAGAACCAAGCCCAAGTAAGCCTTGGTTTTGCTGGAATGCTTCCACGCATTGACGCGGTTGCCGATAACACAAACGGTATTCAGAACATTCAACAAACCCGATCGGACGGGACCATGCTTTCGCGGGATAATGCACGGAACACCAATATAAATTACGGGGTTCAATTGGATTGGACAATTTTTGATGGGCTTCGGATGTTTTCCCGTTATGATGAACTGAAGGAAGCACAAAAACTTGGCGAATCTGATTTGCAAATCGCCGTTTTGGAGACCGTGGGAACTGTTATGTCCACTTATTTCGATTTGGTCCAACAAAAACAGCAACTATCAGCACTGGACAGCACTTTGGTCATTTCCAGACAGCGTGTGGAATTGGCAAACAATCGTTTCAACATAGGGAAAGCCTCAAAACTGGAACTTCTGAATGCGCAGGTGGATCAGAATACGGATCAGGCCCATTATTTCAGGCAAGTAGAATTGTTCCAAAACACGAAAACCCGGCTCAATGAAATTATGGGAAGGGACGTGAAAACTAAGTTTCGTGTAATTGATTTAATCCCGGTTGACAGAAGCCTGCAACTTGATGTTTTGGAAGAACGGGCGAAAGCACAGAATCCCGACCTGCAGGCACAATTTATACAAAAACGGATTTCCGAATTGCAACTCAAACAGATTAAAGGCGGACGTTTACCCACTATTAACGCCCAAGCTGGCTATTTGTTCAGTGATTCCGAATCCAGCCTGGGGTTTACCACCAGTAACAATTCGCGTGGGTTTGTTTATGGGTTTTCTGCCAGACTGAACCTTTTTGACGGTCTGAACCAAAACCGAAACGAAAAGATCGCAAAAATTCAAATAGAAAATTCCGAACTTCTTATAGAACAACAGACACAACTAATATTGTCCCAACTTGCAACCGAATTCCAAACCTATTCCACCAATCTTCAATTGATGGAATTGGAAGTACGCAACGAAGCCATCGCCAAGGAAAACCTGGAAATAACAATGGCAAAATATGAGATTGGAACCATTCCCACTATTGAATTTAGAACCGCTCAGCTTAACTATATGAATGCCGTGGTTAGATCCAGCAATGCCGTATATGCTGCCAAGATTTCGGAAATACGGTTAAGGGAACTCGCTGGAAATCTTAATCTGGGTATGTGAGTTTAAATCAATAGTTCTGGTTAACGGATGCAGGCTGATAGATAACCATAGGGAAATTTACAGTTTGAAAACAACCTTGGCTTTAGAATTACGTGGCACGATAAAACTGTGCTGCGGACTTCAAAAGCGAATTCTTATGCGATTCAATACCCAACTTTTTTATGATTTCCGCTCTATGGGATTCCATGGTTTTTTCGGATAGGAACAACATTTCGAGATCTTTGATATCTTTTGTTTTGAAAAGACCAAGTAATTTTTAGATTCCCGAAATCGCCCTATCCTTCGGAAGCTTTATTGAATAGGAAACGATCAACTTTTTGGTTTCCCCTGATTTTAGGT
>CAZMDY010000041.1:0-13743 GCA_964565295.1 uncultured Aequorivita sp.
ACCTCAATCCCAATTTGAGTGAAGAACTTCAAATTGGCACCACGTTGATCGTCCCTGAGAAAAGTGTAATCGAAAATTCAGAAATCAACGAAGCCGATTTTATGTTTTATGAAGTACAACCGAAAGAAGGCTTTTATAGGTTAAAAGTAAAATTCAATCTTTCTGAATCAGAGATCATCGCACTAAATCCATACGCAAAGGAAGGACTTAGGGAAGGCATGGTCTTAAAATTGCCAAGAGAGACTACTACATTTTCACGAGAAAACATTGAGACCGTTGACCTTGAGAGGAGCCTAAAAAACAAAGGATTGAAAACGATTGCCTTGATGCTTCCTTTCGATTTGTCCAGAAATGTAAATGACACTGTTCAAAACGATCTCGATTTATTAAAAAAAGATCCAACTTTACGGATAGCGTTAGATTTTTATAGCGGTGCGCTAATGGCTGCGGAATTGGCAAAGGAAAAAGGAATTTCTGTAACCATAGATGTTTATGACACGGAGAAAAGCGAGAGCAAAGTCGCTTCAATAATAAATAATTCCGATTTTAAAAGCGTGGACGCCCTTATAGGTCCCCTTCTCCAAAAAAATGTTGAAAAAGCCTCTTCTTTATTGGCAAGGGAAAAAACTCCAGTTTTTTCACCCCTAAGCAATCGCGAGATGAATATGGATGAGAATCTTTTTCAGACGCTTCCTACAAATTCGGTCCTGGAAAAGCTAATGATCAATTATTTAAAATCACACTCCCAAGGAAAAAACATAATCATTATAGCTGATTCAAAGCGGAAGAGACATCGCGAATTATTACAAGGCGCATTTCCTTTGGCAAAAACCGTTGCGTTAAGCAGCGATTATATCGAATCGGACAATATAGCATCCTTGATGTCGGAAACTACGGAAAATTGGGTGGTTTTAGAAACTGACAACCCGGTTTTGGTAAGCAGTGTTGTCAACTTGCTTTCCACAAAGTCGAGTTCCAAAAAGATTCGTTTGTTCACTCTCAATAGAAACGAAGCTTATGAATGGCACGAAGTTTCGAGTTCGCGCCTTGCCAAACTTAATTTTACATTTCCATCCGTAAACCGAAGCACTGATGAAGGGGCCCAAGAACCTTTTTTGACCCTTTACAAGGACAAATATGGAGTTGCACCAAATCGTTTTGCCGTCCGTGGATTTGATGTAACCTATGACGTATTGCTGCGTTTGGCTTCAGAAAAAAGTATTTATGATGCCATCCTACCAGAAAGCGAAACAGTTTATGTCGAAAATAAATTCCGCTACGAAAAAGGCGATACGAAAGGTTATCACAATCAAGCCGCCTATATTTTGAAATACAACGACAAACTTAAATTTGAAATAGTAGAATGACTTCTATAGTTCGTTATCTCGGAAATCTTAGAACTGAAAATGAACACTTGGCATCGGGAAATAAATATATTACCGATGCGCCCATTGACAACCACGGCAAGGGAGAAGCATTTTCGCCAACCGATACCGTTGCCACAGGACTTGCGAACTGTATGTTGACAGTGATGGGAATTAAGGCACGCGATTTGAATGTAAGTCTGGACGGAACCACCGCGACGGTAACCAAAACAATGGCTTCAAATCCTCGCAGGATTTCCAAAATAGAGATCAACATAGAATTCTCCGGAAAAATTGATGAAAAATCCAAAAGGATACTTGAAAACACAGGAAGAACATGCCCCGTAATGCAAAGTCTTCATCCGGATATTGAAAAAAACATTACCTTCAATTGGGAATTATGAAAATTATAATAATCTTATTTTTTCTATCTTTCCTTCCGCAAGAGCATGAAACAAAATTGCTTTGGGACGAGGACAGAAAACTCACATGGCAGGATTTTCGCGGCACTCCCGATCGTAGTATTGGATTTGTGGCGAGCACCAACACGGGAATCAATTTTGGTTATTCCTATACATTAAGTAATGGTGAAGTTAGTGTTGAGTATTCCGTCGAGAGTTTTTTCAATCCACAAAAATCCTGGTTTATTCAAGGTCAAATTTCCCAGCATATTTTGAACCACGAACAGACCCATTTCGACATTTCAGAACTTCATGCCAGAATGCTCCGGAAAAGGCTGGACTCAAAACGGTTTACGAAAAATGTGAAATCGGAAATCGAAAGAATCTATCTTCAGATGGAATCCCAACGAAAGGCGATGCAAAAGAAATTTGACCAACAAACCGACCATTCACGAAACGTCGAAAAAGAAATACAATGGGAAGAACGGGTTGCAAAACTACTGGAAGCGCATGAACAATGGAAGTAATCCAGATCCGAACCATTTGATCGAGCTTGCAAACTACAAAATGCCATTTGGAAAGTACAAGGGATATTATTTGGCAAATATTCCCGAATATTATTTTGTCTGGTTCAAACAAAAAGGATTTCCCGATGGAAAACTGGGGCGATTAATGGCCGAAATGTACGAATTGAAATTGAACGGCCTTGAAGGTTTAGTCCAGAAACTAATCAAAAAATAATATATCCTTGGCTCTGAAATTAAAAAAAATACTGAGCTATCTATGGCCCATAACCCGTCGTTATTCCTCCAAAATAAATGGGCTTCTGGAGGTTACCTACATCGATGGCAAAAAAGTTCTTGATTCAAAAAACGCAAACTATTCCTACGGCCAACTTCAAAAAGTATTGGAATTTGGAGTGGAAAAAATTGATTTAAACGGGGTTAAAAACATTCTTCTTCTCGGAATGGGCGGCGGAAGCATTGTTCGATCGCTTAGGGAAAAATTTAAATACACGGGTCTTATAATCGCTGTTGAAATTGATCCAAAAGTAATCGAAATTGCCAAAGAAGAATTTGGAATTGTCGAGTCCCCGAACCAAAGCATTGTTCAAGAAGATGCTTTTATATATGTAAAAAACTCCAATGAGGCTTTTCAACTTATTATTATTGATCTCTTTATAGATTCGGAAGTGCCAACAATTTTTTTTGAACAGGAATTCTGTCGAAACGTAGCAGACTGCATCGATCTGAATGGTTTTTTAATCTTCAACCTAGGAATGGGACTGAAAGAAAATTCTGGAATTATCAGAAAAGTTATGTCTTATTTTGGAGATGAATTTGAACTTAACATCCATTTTCAAGTCCATGGGCTAAACGAATTGCTAATCGCAAAAAAGATAAGTTAACTGAAAATATACGTCAAACAAAAGTAAGCCTTAAGATTCAAGAGAACTTATTTTTTCGCATACTAAACGTTCATAAGTCCCGATATTCATCTCGGATTTCGTCACTGTTCGCAAAACAGGTTGGAGAGGCGTTTTGTGGCAATGAATTTTTAGCCTCAATCCATTTGGACATATATTTTGATGCTTGCAAACTTTGATATTGCAGAATCTGACCTATAAAGTTCTGCTGTCGATGCTTTTGAATATTTTGGGAAAGCCAATCTATGCGTTTTATAAATTCCTCAGTAAAAAGATGCTTTTGAAACCGGGTTTCAATAATTTCGAATCCATTTTGCTGTGCTTGTTTCCAAACATTTTTTTCGGAATACAATTCCAACGCCGAAGCGACGAATTGGTCAGTTGAAGAAGTTATTCTTCCGCCAAAAGGCAAGTTTCCATACATTCCTTCCGCCCCGATTTCTGTTGTGACCGAAGGAAGGCCAAACCGCATGGCGTCCAAAAGTTTTCCTTTTAAACCTGCACCAAAACGAAGAGGGGCCAATTGTAAACGGTAATTTTTCATTGTTCGCTCCAAATTATCTATCCATCCTTTTATGATAAAACCTTCTTTTTTATTGTGCAACTGAAGCACAAGTTGTGGAGCATACGCACCGTAAACATGCAATTCCGCTTGGGGTAGTTGTTTTTTAATTTTGGGCCACATTTTTTTTAACTGAAGAACCGAATCCACATTTGGTGCATGAAGAAAATTACCAATGGCAAGAAAATGTTGGCGTTCCTCAAAAGATGGAGCTTTCCTGGAAACAGATTTCACTAAGAAAGGCAAATAATAAAGGATTTCAGAAGAAATTTTAAATGTATCTTGAAGCAATGCCATCTCAAATTCGGAAATGATAAGTGAAAGATCGCACCGTAAGATGCTGGCTATTTCCCGTTTTGCTGATTCTGAAAATAGATTCGCTTTAGAAATTGACCAATTCTTTTTAACCGCTTCTTCCCTCGTCTTTCTCAGAAAATGTAAATCCTCAGTATCCAGGATCTTTAATGCTTTTGAACAGTTTTCTGAAACCCTCCATCCGAACTGTTCTTCTGTAATATAACGATCGAAAATGACAATATCGGGATCCAATTTCCTAATAAATTGATCAAAAGAAGGGTCGTTCAAAAGAATATGCTGATTGGATATATTGTGATCTTCGAGGTTTACGGTCCTTTCAGAACTAGTGGCCGTACTGGCAAATGTAATTTTAAAACCTTCTTCGTTGAACAGACCGATCAACTGCATCATTCGGCTTCCAGCGGCGGTAGTACTCGGCTCGGGAAAGGTGTGGCCAATTATGAGTAATTTTTTCATCTCTAAATCAAAACCCATAAATTTCACACATCAATCCCAAGTTGAAAAAAGCCGAAAGTGCTCCAAAAAAGAGCATAGTGCTGATAAAGAGCATCGCTAAAACAACAATTTTATTTGTTGACCGATAACCAACATAGTTTAGGACTATTTGAAAAACCAGCGCTATGGATTGGGCCACCAACATTCTTTTGGCACAGACTATAACCGGCTCTTTAAAGTAGAGTGTATACGTAGCAAGCATCAACACAATATACAGAATTGTTATTCCGAATAGAACGGTTTTGGGAAATCGAAATCGTTTTGGATTTTCCATAACTATTGGTTTATTCCCAAAGATAACAAATCGGAAAATAAGTTTGGACAACTTATATTTTTTTTAGAACTAAATAGATTCCCATAAACTGTTTGAATGATTTTTTTTCAAACACAAACCATTTGTTTTCAAAATTTTAACAAGGCAGGTTGTAGACTTATTATTAGATGGATATATTTGTACAACTAATAATCACTCCATTTTAAAATTTCTTTTATTATGAAAAAATCATATCTCATTTCCCTCACCGCATTATTTTTGGTTCTATTTCTTGCTCCGGTACAAGCCCAACGAGGTTTCATAAAAAACAAGATCAAGCAAAAAGTTCAAAATGACATGAAAGAAAAGCACGCCGAACCTGAAAGAAAAAAAGGCAAGGAAGCTTTGGAAGATATAACTTATGAAAACGACACCCGCTACCCTGTCCCTGAAAATCCGGTGCAGGCCACTTTAGTTATGGAAATGAAAACGTTTAAAAAGAACGGAAAACTTGATGATTCTGTAACTTCAAAAATTGTTTTTGGCAATACTGGAGAGTGTATAATCACGAACGTTGGCGAGAAAGATGAGACCCGGATGCTCTACGATTACAAAGGCGCTGCCACTTATGTAATCAATGAAAAAGAAAAAACGGCCATAAAAATGCCCATGATAAATTTTCAAAAAATGATGGAAGGCATGTCGAAAAGCAATTTCGGTTCGGAATCTATGGATAGTGGCACGTGGGAACGCACAGGCGAAAAAAAGGAAATCAACGGATTTAAGTGCGAGAAATATGTTTACACCAACCCCGAGGAAAAAACAAAAATGGAGATTTGGGCTACCCAAAACATTCCCGTCGATTTAAGTGGCAACCATCTTTTGGGCGGCCAAATAAATGATTTTTCGAAAATGGCAAAAACAGACCGGGCCGTTGCCGACCCAAACATTCCAAAAGGGATGATGGTGCGCAGTGTGCAATACGAAAAAAACCGGGAAACGCCCAGTGCACAAATGGACGTGGTCACTTTAAACAAATCCTCTGATCCAGCCTACTTTGATCTAAGCAGCTATACTGTGACAGATATTATGGGGAAATTGTAAGGAAGAATCCCAAATTATCGAAAATCAACCTACTATCTCGGCATAAAGGTCAAAATCTTCAGCTGCCGTAATTTTTACGTTGAAAAATTCACCTGTTCTTAAATAGTCATCAGATGCATTGATCAAAACCTCATTGTCCACGTCGGGACTGTCAAATTCCGTTCTTCCCACGAAATAACCGCCTTCCTTGCGATCAATTACAACACGGAATTCCTTTCCTATTTTCTGTTGGTTCAATTCCCACGAAATCTGGGACTGAATTTCCATGATTTCGTTGGCACGGTCCATTTTCAAATCTTCCGGTACATCGTCCTCCAAGTTGTAGGCATGTGTATTTTCTTCGTGGGAATAAGTAAAACATCCCAATCGTTCAAAACGCATTTCCTTTACCCACTCTTTCAACGTTTGGAAATCTTCTTCCGTTTCGCCGGGGTAACCTACAATTAAAGTAGTTCTGATTGCCATTTCAGGAACCGCTGCCCTAAATTCTTCCAATAATTTTGTAGTCTTCGCTTTGGTGGTCCCTCGACGCATGGATTTCAGAATTGGATCGGAAATATGTTGCAACGGAATATCGAGATAATTACAGATCTTGGGCTCGGTGCGCATCACCTCCAATACCTCCATCGGGAATCCGGTTGGAAAAGCATAGTGCATGCGGATCCATTCAATTCCTTCTACTTTTGCGAGCTTTTTGAGCAATTCAGCAAGGTTTCGTTTTTTGTACAGATCCAGTCCGTAATAGGTTAAATCCTGTGCAATCAGGATCAACTCCTTTACTCCTTTTGCTGCAAGTTTCTCGGCTTCGACCACTAAATCCTCCATGGGAGTACTTCGGTGTTTTCCACGCATAATTGGAATTGCGCAGAAAGAACATGGCCGATCGCACCCTTCGGCAATTTTAAAATATGCATAGTTCTTGGGAGTAGTGGTGATCCGCTCTCCAATCAATTCGTGTTTGTAGTCGGCGCCCAGGGCCTTTAACAGACCGGGAAGTTCCGTAGTTCCGAAATATTCATCCACATTCGGGATTTCTTTTTGAAGATCCGGCTTGTACCTTTCGGAAAGACAGCCGGTTACAAAGACCTTATCCACCATTCCTTCTTCCTTTTTCTGGACATACTCCAGAATGGTATTGATGCTTTCTTCCTTTGCATTGTTTATAAACCCGCAAGTATTGATCACCACTATATTGCCCTCTTCTTCATGGACTACTTCCTTGTTGCTGGCCCGCAGTTGGCCCATCAGCACTTCGCTGTCATATACATTCTTGGAGCAACCAAGAGTCACAACATTTATCTTGTTCTTTTTTAAGGTTTTGGTGCGCACTATCTGTTCTGGATTTTAGTTTTGTAAAGGGTGCAAAGATACCACGAAAAAAATGAATGGCATCACTATCAATCGCAACCGATGGCTAACAACTTTTTTGAGTAACTTTGCATCTTTAAAATTCCAACACCTTTGTAATGATGAAAAAAACAATATTTCTGCTGGCCTTTTTGTGCACAGGCTTTCTATTTGCCCAAAAAACCATGACCCCTGAACTTTTATGGCAGGTAAAACGGGTTAGCCCTATTGGAATCACCGATGACGGGGAAACACTTTTTTATAAAGTGACCGTTCCAAATATTGCGGAGAACAGTTTTGATATCAAATATTACAAAGTGCCCGTTACGGGTGGAAAACCTATCGAGATTACCAAAGATGAGGAGGCAACGGTAGCCAATAAAAATCTTTCGCCTGATGGAAAATATCTCCTAATGCACCGGCCTGTGCAAACCAAGGATATAACAGGAAAGGATCTATATTCCGATCTTTCAAAAAGCGATGCCTACGTTTTCTCCAGTTTGGACTACAGACATTGGGACAAATGGAACGACGGTTCATACAACCACGTTTTTTACAAGAATATGGAAACGGGCAACGAAATCGACATTATGCCCGAAGAGCCATATTATTCACCACAAGAACCTTTTGGTGGTGATGAGGATTATATTTGGGATACAACCGGGGAAAACATTTATTATGTAAGCAAAAAAGTGACTGGAACTGAATATGCAATCAGCACAAACACGGACATTTATCAATTCAATCTTGCCAATGGGCAAACCGAGAACATAACTTCTGAAAACAAAGGATACGACACGAACCCGGCTTTTTCCGAAAACGGGGATTTAGCTTGGCTTCAAATGAAGACTGCCGGTTATGAAGCTGATAAAAATGACATCGTCGTACTTCAGGATGGGATCAAACAAAACCTTACTGCACATTGGGATGGCACTGTTTATAGTTTTCTTTGGGCAAACAACGGCAAGGACATTTATTTTACCGCTCCTGTTGAAGGTACTGTCCAACTCTTTAAAGTAGACCATCCGGGGAAAACCAAGAAAATGCCGGTAGTGGAACAACTTTCAAAAGGTCAGTTTGACGTAACGGGAATTGTTGGCGAGACAAACGGAAAACTGATCGTAAGCAGAACGGACATGAACCAAGCTTCCGAGATATTCTCTTTCGATTTAAAGAACAATACGTTCAAACAATTGACCGAAGTAAATACTGAATTTTACGGAAAACTGGATTTGCCGAAAGTCGAAAAAAGAATGGTGACCACAAAGGATGGAAAGAAAATGTTGGTTTGGGTAATCCTTCCACCAAACTTTGATAAAAATAAAAAATATCCGACTTTACTCTATGCTCAGGGTGGGCCGCAATCGGCACTTTCACAATTCTATTCCTATCGTTGGAATTTTCAATTGATGGCTTCCCAAGGATATATTATTGTAGCGCCGAACAGAAGGGGAATGCCCGGCCATGGCGTAGAATGGAACGAAGCGATCAGTGGCGATTGGGGCGGTGGAGCCATGCAGGATTACCTTGATGCTATTGACCACATTTCAAAAGAACCTTATGTTGATAAAGATCGTCTTGGCGCAATAGGTGCCAGTTTCGGCGGATATTCGGTATTTTGGTTGGCCGGAAACCACGATGGACGTTTTAAAACATTCATTTCCCACAACGGAGTTTTTGACAATCGATCAATGTATGGAACTACAGAAGAATTATTCTTTGTAAACCATGACATGGGCGGCCCTTATTGGGAAAAAAACAATAAAATAGCTCAAAAAACTTTCAATGAGTTCAACCCAATAAATTATGTGGACAAATGGGACACTTCAATTTTGATCTTTCAAAGCGGAAAAGATTACCGAGTTCCAATTGAGCAGGGATTACAAGCTTTTCAAGCGGCGCAATTACAAGGTGTTAAGAGCAAGCTCGTTTATTTTCCTGATGAAAACCATTGGGTCCTAAAACCACAGAATGCCTTGGTCTGGCAACGTCAATTTTTTGATTGGCTCAAGGAAACTTTAGATTAAAAATGATGAGAACAAAAGCCTTTTTTATCCTATTGGCTATCTTCGGAACAATAGGCTGCAATTCATCAAAAGAAAAGCAGAAATCCGATCTGTCAACTGAAAACATTCAAAATCCATCTATGGAACAATCAGAAAAAATAAATGAAACCGTGTCGCACGAAAATTCGGTGATGTTGCTCGGAAAAGCCGATCGAAGCGGTTTGGAGCGGGATGAATTTCAAGAATGGTTCGATCCTGGATACGAAAATTACATTCCCGACCCTGCAGTAATGAAAGAATTGCAGCCGCTGATGGAAAACTTGGAAATCACATTGTTCATGGGAACGTGGTGTGAGGACAGCCATAGGGATGTGCCCCATTTGTACAAAGTTCTTGACAATCTGGATTTTGATGAATCGAAGATGGAAGTATATGCTGTTTCCGAAGAAAAAACCACGCCCCAAGGATATGAAATTGAAAGAAACGTCCACCACGTTCCTACAATTATTTTCTACAAAAATGGAGTGGAATTAGGACGTATCGTAGAGTATAGCATCCGAACCTTGGAGCAGGATATGTTTGATATTTTGAGCGGTAAGGATTATAAACATCCTTATTCGGAATAATCCTTAAACGTTGCTCGATTTCTTTGTTTATCCTAAGAAAAACATCGACCACAATGAATTATCAATTCCCTTTTTAAACACACTGAAATGATTATACCCAAAACAAAAGACGAAATAGCATTGATGCGTGAAAGCGCATTGATCGTTTCGCGAACGTTTGGAATGCTTGCAAAGGAAGTGAAGCCTGGCGTAACCACCAATCAATTGGATAAGATGGCAGAGGAATATATCCGCGCCCAAGATGCGCTTCCGGGGTTTTTAGGGTTATACGATTGCCCTTCCACCTTACTTACAAGCGTGAATGATGCGGTGGTGCACGGATTGCCAAATGATGTTCCCTTAGAGGAAGGCGATATTGTGGCCATCGACTGTGGAGCTCTAAAAAATGATTTTTACGGTGATCATGCCTACACTTTTGAAGTTGGTGAAGTAGAACCTGAATTGAAAAAACTTCTTCAGATATCAAAAGAATCGTTGTATGTTGGAATCCGCGAATTCAAATTAGGGAACCGTGTGGGCGATGTTGGTTTTGCCATTCAAAACTATTGTGAGGCACACGGCTATGGTGTTGTTCGGGAATTAGTGGGACATGGTTTGGGAAGAAAAATGCACGAAGATCCTGAAATGCCAAATTACGGACGACGAGGCCGTGGAAAAAAATTCATTGAAGGAATGACAGTCGCTATCGAACCTATGATAAACCTGGGCACACATAAGGTAGAGCAATTAAAAGATGGCTGGACCATCGTAACTTTGGATGGCGAAGCCAGCGCGCATTTTGAACATAATATTGCTTTGGTAAACGGAAAACCGGAATTGCTATCAACCTTCGATTATATTTATGAAGCATTGGGGATTGTGAGCGACGAAGAGGAAGAGTTTCGGAGCTAATATAATATCAAATTTACTTTGTATTCTTTGTGGTTTCTTTTCTACAGAGGCACAAAGGTCACATAGATAAAAGTAAATCCAAGGTACCGATTGTTCAAAAAAATCCTAAATATCATTCCCCGGCCGTTGCTCATTAGATTGAGTATCGTTACGCGTCCGATACTTTCCTTTTTTCTAAAAGGGAATAAGTTCACCGATCCAATTAACGGGAAGTCATATCGAAAGTTTTTACCTTATGGTTACGAAAATATTAGGGAGAATGTACTTTCCCCTGGAACACTTTCTTTGGAACGGCATAGGTTGCTCTGGTTGTATCTAAAAAACGAAACAAACTTCTTTGAGGAAAAACTAAAAGTGCTCCATTTTGCACCAGAGCAAGCGTTTTATAAAAGATTCAGGAAGATGGAGAATCTGGATTATATTACAACAGATTTAAATTCCCCAATAGCGGACGTCCAAGCCGATATTTGTGATCTTCCTTTTTCCAATGATGAATTCGATTTCATTATTTGCAACCATGTTCTGGAGCACATTCCGGATGACAAAAAGGCCATGCAAGAATTGTATCGCATTTTAAAAACTGAAGGAACAGCAATTCTACAAGTTCCCCTTAAAACGGATTTAAAAACTACTTTTGAAGACGACAGCATTACTGATCCAAAGGAAAGAGCCCGCATTTTCGGACAGTATGACCATGTTCGAATTTATGGGATGGATTATTTCACTAAACTTAAAACGACCGGATTTAAAGTTGAGGCTGTGGATTACACCAAAACATTTACCCAAGAAGAAATTGAAACCTTTAGATTGCCGAAAAACGAGTTGATCCCAGTCTGTACTAAATAATTTTTTATTGATCCAACAACATCTCTTTAAAACCATCAGTGACAAAAACAAGGTGGTGATCTAAAGAATCCGTATAAGTCAGATAGGCTTCAATTTGTGGAAGTTCGTTCAATAAATTGATTGATTTCTGAAGTCCGAGAACCATAAAAGCCGTGGCATAGGCATCTGCTTCACCACAACTGGGCGCAATTACGGTTGCAGAGGTCACATCGCCCATTTCAGCAGAACCGGTCAAAGGATTTAGAGAATGTACGTATTTTTTCCCCGTAAGGGAATCTATTCTAAACTTTCTGTAGTTTCCAGAGGAAGCAAGGCCCACATTTTCGAGCAATACGATGGCTTCATAACTTCGGTTATCCAAATCGGAATCGGGGGTTTCTATTCCAATCGACCAAGGTTTGCCACTTTCTATATTCTTCCCTTTCGCCAATATTTCACCACCCACTTCAATCAGATAATCGGTAACCCCGTTTTGCTCCAAATACCGTCCAATCAGATCCACTCCATAGCCTTTTGCTACAGCGTTAAAATCAAAATAAATCTCAGGAAACTTTTTTTGTATAGTGCCGTCGGATTTTAATTCTACTTTATGGAATCCCACATATTGCATCAAGGAATCGAGTGTTTCTTCATCGATGTTCCGCAGTGGGTTTGTATCTCCAAAACCGTATGCATTTCGAAGCACTCCAATGGTTGGGTCAAAATACCCGTTGGTTTTACGGTGAATTTCCGATGAAAGTTCAAAAACCTCTCGAAAAAGAGAATCTACAATCACGCTGGAATCGCCACGATTGATCTTGGAAATATCACTGTCAACAACATAGGTGCTAAGGGAATGGTCCATAACCGCGATGACAGAATCGATTCCTTTTTTAAAATAGGTTTTGCCGTTAGAAAACAATTGGATGTGGTAGGTGGTCCCAAAGGCATCCCCCTGCAAATAATCGTGGACCACGGAATTTTCTTTACAAGAAGAAAAAAGAACCGAAAACAATGCGATGATTAAAATCCGTTTCATAAAATCTCTATCAAACCGTTATATACCAAGGTGTAATCTTCATTTTTAATAACAGGTTGGCCATAATCACTTCCATGTCCGAGGCCTACTCCGGCATAAAAAGTCTTAGCTTCAAATTTATCGGCATGTTCTTTTATGGTTTTCATAAATGCGGAGTTATAGGAATCGGTAGCTTGTGGATGAGAAATCGCTCTGACAATGATAAAGCTGAGTTTTCCGTTTTTCAGAACAACGAATTGCGGATCCCGTTTCAATTTAGAATTTACGCCAAGAAATTCAAATCCATCTGCTTCCAATGATTTTCCGACAATGTTCATTGCCAAGTTGTGCAATTCCTGTTCAGTCAGTTTTTCTTTCATAATGGCATAAAATTTACAGGAGCGTTATATATTTCTGATCAAAAACAAAAAACCGCCCAATTTCCAAAGGAGAAGAGGCGGTTTTAATTGGTTTACGAAGATTATCCTCCAAAATCATCAAAACGGATATTCTCGTCTGGGATTCCAAAATCCTCGCCCATCTTTTGAACGGCCTGGTTCATCATGGGAGGACCGCAGAAATAAAGTTCAATATCTTCAGGAGTTTCGTGATGGTTTAAATAATTGTCGATCACTACTTGATGGATAAATCCAACGAATCCGTCGCCCTCCTCATCATTGATGTCTTTTTTTACTTTCCAGTTGTCTTCCTCCAAGGGTTCGCTAAGTGCAAGATAGAACTTAAAATTAGAAAATTCTTCTTCCAATTCTCTGAAATGTTCCAAGTAGAAGAGTTCTCTTTTAGAACGTCCTCCATACCAATAGGTAACTTTTCTACCAGTTTTCAATGTTTTGAAAAGATGGTAAAGGTGGGAACGCATTGGTGCCATCCCAGCACCTCCACCAACGTATAGCATTTCGGCTTCTGAAGGATTGATGAAGAATTCACCGAAAGGACCTGAAATAGTGACTTTATCGCCTTCTTTACAATTAAATATATAGGAAGACGCAATTCCGGGGTTGACGTTCATCCATCCTCCTTTTGCACGATCGAACGGTGGAGTTGCAACCCGGACATTTAGCATAATCTCTCGTCCTTCTGCGGGAT
>CAZMDY010000042.1:0-13674 GCA_964565295.1 uncultured Aequorivita sp.
CAAGATCAGTAAACTCAGTTGCGAAGAGAGCCCGCAGAAAAAAGGTTCTTAAACAAGCCAAAGGATATTTTGGACGACGTAAAAACGTTTGGACGATAGCGAAAAACGCTGTGGACAAAGCCATGCTTTATTCCTATCGCGACCGACGAACAAAAAAGAGGAATTTCAGATCCCTTTGGATCACTCGTATCAATGCGGGTGCAAGAGAGCATGGAATGTCCTATTCACAGTTTATGGGTAGTTTGAAGAGCAACGGAATCGAGCTCAACAGAAAAGTGTTGGCCGATTTGGCAATGAACCACCCAGAGGCATTTGCCGCAATTGTGAAAAAAATAAAGTAAGACAAAAACAAGATTATTTCGCTAAATGAACCGCTTCAGCAATGAGGCGGTTTTTTTATGAATGGAACGGATCTAAGCTGTAAGTCTAAATTTAGGTCGCATTTTCAAAATATGTTTAATGAACAAATAAATAACCTACTTTTGGAATATGTATCTTCGTAAAAACCGTTTTCATGGATTGTACCAAATACATAATCATTCCATTCTTACTCTTCTTTGGTACTCAGCTATTTGCTCAGCACAAAACAGGTAAATATTATAAAATAGACCGCTACGATCAGGTGTACCTACCCATGGGAAAAATCTCGTTTGCCGATAAATTGGTGGAATTCAAAGTTGGGTCTCCAGCGCCCATCAAGAAATATAGGGACAGCACCCAATGTCTGCACGAGCCTAATTATACCAATTACCACACTCCTAATTTTGTTTCCTTGGGATGCGGTGGCATTTTGGAGGTTGAATTTACGGATAATGGATTCATGAATCTTCCCGGAGATGATCTTTATATTTTTGAAGTTGGTCCCTCCCGAGAAGCTTCCATGGTCGAGATTTCAGAAAACGGGGAAGAGTGGCTTTATGCGGGAAAAATAGCAGGAGGGAAATCGTCGATAAATCTGAGTGATGCAAACATTGACAGTCAAACCGTTTTTTACTTCCTAAGGATCACCGATTTAAAATCCCTATGTCGGAGCATTAGCGCGGGTGCCGATATAGATGCCATTGGAGCTATAAATAGCGTAATCCAACTTTCGGTTGAGGCAGATGTTCTCTTTGATACGTCAAAATACGAGCTTAAGGAAAGCGCCCAGATCAAAATTGACTCTCTAGTACAAGATATTCGAAAAGTTGACAAAGCCACTATTTTGATCGAGGGCCATACGGACAGTGATGGGAGCGAAGAAATGAACCTTGAACTTTCAAAAAACAGAAGCCTTTCCGTAAAACAAAGATTATCAGATGTTTTGGATTCTTCTAAATACGATTTTGAGATTCAGTTTTTTGGTGAAGGCAGTCCCAAGGTTCCAAACGATACCGATACCAATAAGCAAACAAACCGAAGGGTAGAGATCATGGTGCTTCCGCCCAAGGAGTATTACGAAAGTTTAAAGAAGTGATCCAGAAGTTGATTTTAAATGATCAACGAAAATAGCGCTGTCATCAAGTTTTCTGTTTTTTCTTCTTTGCCGCCGGGAAAAGCACATTGTTCAATATAAGCCGATATCCAGGGGAATTTGGATGTAAAGCCAGTTCAGTTGGCGAATCCCCTACTCTGTGTTGATAATCCTCAGGATCGTGGCCACCATAAAAAGTAAAGAATCCTTTACCTTTGATTCCGTGGATATATCGAGCTTCTCCGTTGGTTTTATTTTCTCCCATAACAAGAACATTCGACTTTATTTGTTCTCGTGCAAAAGAGGTGGTTTGGCCCATAAATCCTTTTACTAAGGCCGTGTGGTTTTGACAAAGCATGGTTGGAATCGGATCCCATTTGGCGGAATAATCCATCAAAGTAAAATAGTCGGATTCTTTTGCTACGCGGCGTTTATCTGTCATATCGATGCTTGAGAATTCATATACCATCGGGTTTCGTTCCAAGATAAAGTCGGTAAACGCGAAAGTTTTGTCATAATCAATTTTGCTTTGATAATTGGGCTCGCTTGGGTCGCCATCGAACATGGGTTCGCAAATATCCACACCGTCAGCGGAAAGCGCTATGTCAAAACTATCGGTGGCACTGCACATGGCAAACATAAATCCACCCCCCACCACATAGTCCCTAATTTTCTTTGCCACTGCCAATTTTGCTTCTGAGACTTTTGAGAATCCGAGTTTTGCGGCCAATGCCTCTGCTCTTTTCTTTTCCTCTATGTACCAAGGTGCCGATCGGTATGCGCGATAAAACTTACCGTACTGCCCTGTAAAATCTTCATGGTGCAAGTGAAGCCAGTCATATAAAATAAGTTGATCGCCAAGCACTTCCTCGTCATAGACAACTTCATAAGGAATTTCGGCATACGTAAGGACCATGGTTACGGCATCATCCCAAGGGAGGTTGGTTTTTGGTGAATAAACCGCTATTCTTGGTGCCTTTTCCAAATCTATGGCATCCATGTTTTTGGACGGACTACTAATTTCGGTAAGGATTTGTTCTGTTTTGCTATTGGAAAGAACCTCGAAGGAAACGCCTCGAATCTGACATTCCCTTTGGATTTCGGGAGAATCCGGCATTAAAAATGAACCGCCCCGATAGTTCAAAAGCCATTTTACTTTTTGTTGTTTTTCCAAAACCCAGTACGTAATTCCATAAGCTTTTAAATGTTCCTTTTGGAATTCTGGGTCCATGGGGATCAGAATGTAGGAGGCGGAGGCATTGATTGAAAAAAGAAAGATCAAAAGAATGGTAAAATACTTCGGCATAATAAATTTATAGGAAATTCACTTTGTTTCAATTTAATACTGCGTAAATATAACGACAAATATCAAACCAAAGTATGAAGGTGTAAGCAAAGGCATTTTATCAGCAATAGATTCCTGGAAAATCAAAAAGGAACATCCCCGTCATCACCATCCGAAGGAAAACCCTCATTCATAGAACTGCCAAAGGCTTCGTCGGGAGAAGGAAGTCGTTTGGTTTTGAAGGTATCATCATTGGCTGCGTCGTTCATGCGGGAATAAATTTCCGTGGGTGTTTCAAAAGTATCGAGGCTTTCAAATCTACCAAGATGGGCCACGAATTTAAGTCTGATTTCGTCCAAACCGCCATTTCGATGCTTTGCGACAATAAATTCTGCCTGTCCGGCCGTTGGAGTATGTTCCTCGTCATCCCATTCATCAATTTTATAATATTCAGGTCGATAAATAAAAGAAACGATATCCGCATCTTGTTCAATTGCCCCAGATTCACGAAGATCTGAAAGCAAGGGTCTTTTACTTCCTCCACGGGTTTCAACCGCACGAGATAGCTGTGAAAGAGCAATAACGGGAATATTCAGTTCTTTGGCCAAAGCTTTTAGGTTTCTGGAAATTGTAGAGATTTCCTGTTCCCGGTTTCCTCCCTTTTGGTTTCCCCCGGCGGTCATCAACTGTAGATAGTCAACTATAATGAGTTTTATTCCGAATTGGGAAGAGAGTCTTCTGGCTTTGGCCCGCAAATCAAAGATGGAAAGTGATGGCGTATCATCAATATAGAGTGGTGCTTTTTCAAGTGCCTTTACCTTTACGTTCAATTGTTCCCATTCGTGCTTTTCTAGGTTTCCCGTACGAAGTTTTTCCGAACTTAAATGTGTTTCGGAAGAAATCAATCGGGTAATCAGCTGCACAGATGACATTTCAAGAGAGAAAAAAGCTACAGGAACTTGGTGGTCCACTGCTATATTTCTTGCCATGGAAAGTGTCAAGGCTGTTTTACCCATTGCAGGCCGTGCGGCAATGATTATCAAATCGCTCGGTTGCCATCCGGAAGTCAGCGCATCCAGTTTGGGAAAACCTGATGGCACTCCAGATAAGCCTTCTTTATTTGCAATTTCCTCGATTCGTTTTTTAGCTTGGATAACCAGTGATAAAGCAGTTTCAGAGGATTTTTTAATATTTCCTTGAGTAACCTCGTATAGTTTTGCCTCGGCATTGTCCAAAAGATCAAAAACATCGGTGCCCTCATCATAGGAAGCCTCAATAATTTCATTTGAAATTTTAATCAGGCTTCGTTGTATATATTTCTGTAAAATTATGCGCGCATGGAATTCAATATGGGCGGAAGAGGAAACTTTCTGCGTAAGCTGAATTAGATAAAATTCACCTCCAGACAAATCAAGTTTTCCGTTTTTTTTAAGTTGTGAAGAAACGGTTAATAAGTCAACGGGTTGGCTATCTTTAAACAGGGTGTGAATAGCTTCAAAAATATGTTGATGGGCGGGTTTATAGAAAACCTCTGGGTGTAGGATATCGATTGTTTCATCCACACCTTTCTTGTCGATCATTAACGCACCAAGAACAACCTCCTCTAAATCAATAGCTTGAGGCGGAACTTTGCCTTTTTCAAGAGAAATGACTTGGGAACTACGGGGAGAGAAGCCTATTTGGGGTTTAATTTTTTCCATCGAGCGAATGTAAAGATAATGTTAAGATGAATCCACATTATTGTATGATTCTCTATCAACAGGTCATCAACATTTTGCTTGTTGATAACTTAAAAAATATGTTTATAATACAAAAAAAACCGAAGTGTTGACTCCGGGTTTTCGGTAGGGTGTACTCTAGTTACCGCTAACCCTTAAAGGCTCCCATTTCCAAATATTTATCCATCCGTTTTTTCACAAGGTCCGTTGGGGATAACATTTTTAATTCATTATATGTTTTTTCGATAGCTGCGGAAACGGTCAAGAAAGTTTTTTCTCGATTGCTGTGTGCTCCACCCAAGGGTTCTTTTATAATTTCATCAATCAAATTGAATTTTTTCATATCGGTGGCGGTCAGTTTGAGAGCTTCTGCAGCTTTTTCCTTATACTCCCAACTCCGCCATAAAATGGACGAGCAGCTTTCTGGAGATATAACCGAATACCAAGTGTTTTCCAGCATTAGGACCCTATCGCCCACACCAATTCCCAAGGCTCCACCACTTGCACCTTCGCCTATTATGATAACTATCACTGGCACTTGCAGTTTGGTCATTTCCAGAATATTTCGCGCAATGGCTTCCCCTTGTCCGCGTTCTTCTGCTTCCAACCCTGGATAAGCACCAGGAGTGTCTATTAAAGTAACCACCGGAAGTCCAAATTTTTCAGCCGATTTCATCAACCTTAGTGCTTTCCTGTACCCTTCTGGATTTGCCATTCCAAAATTTCGATATTGTCTGGTTTTGGTGTTGAAACCTTTTTGTTGGCCCACGAACATATAGCTTTGGTCACCAATCTTCCCTAAGCCACCAACCATCGCTTTATCGTCTTTAAAATTACGATCGCCATGGAGTTCTAAAAAAGAATCCCCGCAAATGGCATTGATATAATCCATTGTATATGGACGATCCGGATGACGGGAAAGTTGAACTCGTTGCCAGGGAGTGAGGTTTTTATAAATCTCCTTCTTTTTTTCGTTCAACTTTTTTTCAATCTGTTTACAGGTATTGCTCACGTCAACATCGCTCTCCTCTCCAATTAGACAGGCTTTGTCGTACTGCTCTTGCAATTCCTTGATAGGCAATTCAAAATCTAAATATTCCATAACAATTACCTTTTTTTAATTTCATTTTGGGGCTACAAAGATAAAATTTTTGGGCTTAGGTCTTAGCCAATCTTCTTCGTTTTCTTTCTTGGGCTATTTTGATAATTCCATTGGCTATGACTGTCAGCAAGATAATGATTGCACCATAATAAAATTGTGTGTCCATTTTCTCTTTTCCTCCCAGAATCAACACAGCGAGAATAATTCCATAAATAGGTTCCATATTGATTGTGAGCATTACAGTATAGGGACTTATCCATTTCATAACGTGGATGGAAGCGATAAAAGCATAAGCAGTGCAGGCTGTGGCCAAAATTGAAAGATAAATCCAATCTTCAGCGGAAATAACAAAAAAGTCTTTGGAAAATCCGTCTGTTATGGCTAGATAAATTGTGATCCCGAGAACTCCAAACATCAGTTCATAAAAAGAAATGGCGGAAGCTTTATGCCGCTCGACAAATTTTCCATTTATAACAGAAAAAAGGGCGCTTAAAAATGCCGAGATGAGGGCAAGGGATATACCCAGTCCGTAAGACGCCTCCACATCGAAAATAATATAAAGTCCGATAAAAACGATCAATCCAAAAACCAACTCATACAAGATTATTTTCCGACCATAGATCAAAGGCTCCAATATTGAAGCAAAAAAAGCACCTGTAGACAGCACCGCAAGAGTTACTGAAACATTTGATGCTTTGATGGCCCCAAAAAATGTTAGCCAATGAAGGGCGATAATTATTCCTGCTACGGCAAAACTGAATAGGGTTTTCCTGGAAAACGCCAGATTTTCCCTCCTAATTTTAAGGTACAAAAAAACCAAAAGCATTGCGATCGACATTCGATACCAAACCAACGGAATGGCTTCCAATGAAATCAACGCTCCCAGGACCGCAGTAAAACCCCAAATAAGAACAATAAAATGGAGATGGAGGTAATTAGGGAGCTTATCGTTTCGCATTCCTCAACAGATAAATGGCCAGAATTCCAAAAACGATATTCGGAAACCAAGTAGCGATGAAGGGCGAAAAAGAGCTTTGTTCAGCCATAGTTCCGAAGACTTTGTCAAAAAAGATAAATACCATCCCTATACCGATTCCGATAGCAAGGTTTACGCCCATTCCCCCTCTTCTTTTTACTGAGGAAACAGCAACTGCAATAATGGTAAGAATGTAGGCTGAAACCGGTAAACTCCAGCGTTTATAGCGCACCACTTCATAGCGGCTGATATTTGACGATCCACGGGCTTTTTCTTTTTGAATGAATTCGTTCAATTCGGTAAAGCTCAAGGTTTCCGCAATATAATTGACAGGTGTCAGATCTTCCATCTCGAAGGAAAACACTGTATCTAACCGTTTTTTTCGCTCCAAAACATCTGAGGTTTCCCCAATTGTCCTTTTCGTATAATTAAATAATGAATAGGTGCTGTCTTCCTGATTGTACTTTATTTGTGTTGCCGCAATTTTATAGACCATTTCATTTCCGTCAAAATGCTCAAGGGTAAAATTGCTTCCGATGTTCTGATTTACATTGAAATAGCTTACATAGATATAATCATTTTCATTGACCTGTGTAAAAACATTGTTTTGGTCCCTATCCTGTTTTCCTTTTTTTAAATAGGTGTATGAAAATTCATTAAATCCTTTGCTCGCTTTTGGAGCCAAGTACATACTGAAAATCAGCGCCGCTAAACAAACTATGGTCGCGCCAATAATATAGGGTCGTAAAAATCGATAATATGAAACTCCACTGCTCAAAAATGCAATGACCTCGGTATTGTTTGCCAATTTTGAGGTGAACCAGATAACCGAAAGAAAGAGAAAAAGGGGAAAAAGTAAGTTGGCAAAATAGATGGTGAAGTCATACAGATATTTCATCACCTCCATTAAAGGCACTTCATTTTCTAGGATTTTGTCTATTTTTTCAGCAAGATGTACCGTTATTCCTATGGGAACGAAAAGCAAGAGCAAAAGGACAAAAGTGCCCAAATATTTTCGTAATATGTATCTGTCAAGTATGCTGAGCATTTTACAAGCGTTGATCCAGTTTTTTGACCATTTCGTTTTTCCAGTTGGCAAAATCACCCACTAAGATATGTTTTCTTGCTTCGCGAACCAACCAAAGATAAAAACCAAGGTTGTGGATGCTGCCAATCTGCCGTCCCAGCATTTCGTTGACTGTAAATAAATGGCGTAAATACGCTTTACTGTATGCTGTGTCTACCCAAGTTATTCCCTGCGGATCTATTTCAGAGAAATCTGCTTCCCATTTTTTGTTTTTAATGTTAATGATCCCTTCGGAAGTAAAAAGCATGCCGTTGCGTCCATTTCTTGTAGGCATCACACAATCAAACATATCAATACCCAACGCAATATTTTCCAAAATATTCACTGGTGTTCCAACACCCATCAAATATCTTGGTTTTTCCTTGGGCAGGATATCGGTAACCACTGCAGTCATTTCATACATTTCCTCTGCAGGTTCGCCCACTGATAGTCCCCCGATCGCATTGCCCGCCGCGCCAACTGAGGCGATGTATTCGGCAGATTGTTTCCTTAGATCAGGAAAGGTACTTCCTTGGACAATTGGAAAGAAGGTTTGATTGTAATTGTATTTTAAAGGAGTCTTTTTTAGATGTTCCATACAGCGGTCCAGCCAACGATGGGTCATGCTCATTGAGCGTTTTGCGTATTGGTAATCGCAAGGATAAGGGGTGCATTCATCGAAGGCCATAATAATGTCAGCCCCAATCGTCCGTTGGATTTCCATTACATTTTCAGGCGTAAAAACGTGGTAGCTTCCGTCAATGTGGCTTTTGAATTTTACTCCTTCTTCCTTTATTTTTCTATTTGCCGATAGGGAATAAACTTGGTAGCCTCCACTATCTGTAAGGATATTGCGATCCCAGTTCATAAACTTATGGAGTCCTCCCGCCTTCTCAAGAATTGGGGTTTGCGGACGTAGATACAAATGGTAAGTATTTCCTAGAATGATATCTGGATTTATATCTTCCTTAAGTTCGCGTTGGTGCACCCCTTTTACTGAACCAACAGTGCCCACCGGCATGAAAATGGGAGTTTCTATCGTTCCATGATCTGTTTTAATAGTTCCAGCTCTCGCATCGGTTGTGGGGTCGGTAGCGTCTAATTGAAAATGCATGGAGGACTTTTTGTTAAGGGTGCAAAGATAGCGGTAATTACTTCCCAAAAGTTGCAATAAAATCAAAACTTTGAATGACATTGATTGATATAAAAAGGGATTTTGATCAATAGAATCTTAACATTTTTATAGTACTATTTGGTAAAAAGAAGCCGCTTACTTCTAATAAAATACTGTCGGCAAACAACTTATATATAAATTATAAATTGAAAACAATCTTCAGAAACACATCGCGCCAACTGCACAACACAGATGTAGAGGTTTTTAACAATTGTAAATGATAAAAGGATTCCTTTCTTCTTTGAAGCCCCCGCTTAAAACCTTACTTTTGACAACGAAAATTAAAACACATTATGGCAGATTATAAGGCCCTTGAAGATTTGGCCATTCAGGTCCGACGGGATATTTTAAGACAAGTACACAAAGTGAACTCCGGCCACCCTGGAGGCTCCTTAGGATGTACTGAATTTTTTGTGGCGCTTTACAATGAGATTATGGAACGCAAACCCTCTTTTTCAATGGACGGGATTGGCGAAGACATTTTCTTTCTCTCAAACGGTCATATTTCACCTGTTTTCTATAGCGTATTGGCGCGAGCGGGTTATTTTCCAGTGGAAGAATTGAACACCTTTCGGTTATTGAACTCGAGGCTACAAGGCCACCCTACCACTCACGAAGGACTTCCGGGAATACGGATTGCCTCAGGATCCTTGGGACAGGGAATTTCAGTTTCAATTGGTGCAGCCCTAATCAAAAAGCTTAACAATGACAACCATTTAGTCTTTACCTTATGTGGTGATGGGGAATTGCAGGAAGGTCAAAATTGGGAAGCCATTATGTATGCCGCCGCAAATGGCGTGGACAACTTGATCGTTACAGTGGATTTAAACGGGCAACAAATCGATGGATCGACCGACAACGTATTGTCGATGGGGAATTTAAAAGCAAAATTTGAAGCCTTTGGATGGGAGGTAATGGAAATAGAAAAAGGCAATGATCTAAGGGCAGTAATCACAGGAATGACGGAAGCAAAAGCAAAGACCGGAAAAAGCAATCCAGTTTGTGTTTTGCTGCACACGGTAATGGGCAATGGTGTAGATTATATGATGCATACCCACGAATGGCACGGAAAGGCACCAAATGATGAACAATTGGAATTGGCACTTTCACAAAACCAGATTACCTTAGGTGATTACTAATTTCGGACACTTTTCAAAATTGAAGAAACCGACTTACTTATTGCAAAATTAAACTCAGAAGACATCGAAATAACTCCTTAATTGGAATTAGGAAAGAAAATGAAAAAATATATAGATACAGGAAAAAAAGATACCCGTTCCGGATTTGGGGACGGTCTTACCGAACTTGGCAAAACCAACGAAAATGTGGTGGCACTTTGTGCAGACCTAACGGGATCTTTAAAAATGGATGAATTCAAGAACAACCATCCAAAACGTTTTTTTCAGGTGGGTATAGCCGAGGCCAATATGATTGGAATGGCCGCCGGAATGACTATTGGGGGGAAAATCCCTTTTACCGGAACATTTGCAAATTTTTCTACCGGAAGGGTATACGACCAAATCCGCCAAAGCGTGGCATACAGTGGAAAAAATGTAAAAATATGTGCTTCCCATGCTGGCCTCACCTTAGGTGAGGACGGAGCAACACACCAAATTCTCGAAGACATTGGATTAATGAAAATGTTGCCAGGAATGACGGTCATCAACACATGTGATTACAATCAGACTAAAGCGGCCACTATTGCAATAGCAAATTATCAAGGCCCTGTATATCTTAGGTTTGGAAGGCCGAAGGTTGCCAACTTCACCCCTGTTGACCAAAATTTTCAAATAGGAAAAGCTGTCCAGCTACAAGAAGGCGCCGATGTTACTATAATTGCTACCGGACATTTGGTATGGGAGGCTCTGCAAGCAGCGGAATCACTTTATGCTGAAGGCATCAATGCAGAGGTGATCAACATCCACACTATAAAACCTTTGGATGATGAAGCCATTTTGAAAAGCGTAAAAAAGACAGGATGCATAGTAACTGCTGAAGAACATAATTTCCTCGGCGGCTTGGGCGAAAGTGTTGCTCGGCTGCTTTCCACACAGTATCCGGCACCGCAGGAATTTGTGGCCACACAAGACACCTTTGGTGAATCTGGAACACCGGAACAATTGATGGACAAATACGGGTTGAATGCGGCTGCAATTATAAATGCGGTAAAGAAAGTAATTGCTCGAAAATAAATACACCAATCTACAGTTTTATCAAAAATGCCCTCCAATTACTGAAGGGCATTTTTTAATATTCATTAACTGCTAATTAAACAACAACAGTTTTCAACTTTATTTAAATACTCGGATCCAAATAATCTGGGATTCCATTCCCATTTTTATCGGGAAATTCAAGGGAGCCATCTTCATTGATGATGATTTCATCCTTTGTCAAGCGCCGGTCACCATCATCGTCATTGTCCATATAGTTTGGGATGCCGTCGCCGTCGGTGTCGTCGTCCATTAAATATTGATTATTGTTCAGGTCTTCCATATAGGACGGAATACCATCACCATCGTGGTCAGCAATTTCTCGGGAAAATAATTCAAAGGAGAAAATAAGTTGGTCGTATGGTTTGATCGAAGCTGTTATGGGTGGAAATTGATAATATCCCAATCCTGCTGGAACAAACACTGCCCCAATCCCATAATCCTCATAGCTCAAGGTGCCATCCGGGTTTTCTATTATATTTGTAGCCCCTTTAAATTCAATCAGGGCCATTTGCAGACCTCTGATAATTCCTGGTGTGTTCCCCACATCCACAAGGTTAAACCGGACAGGAGTAACAGCGTTGTCAAAAATCTCCAAGCCCAATGTTCTTCCTTCATAGGTATTTGTTGTATAATCGGAAAAATGAGGCCTGTCTCCTTCCCCTTCCCGCACTTTTAAATAGTACAATTTATAGGAAACGCTCGGGTCAAATACGTCATTTACCTCTTTAAACTTGACCTGGTCGATCAATGGTGTTTTGGAGGCATTATCGCCTGCAATGGTATCAAACTTAATTTTAAAGTTGTTCGGATCATTTTGGAAATCCTCATAATTATAAAAATGGGTCTCCAAAAAAGCTTCAATCTCCGCTTGAGCCCGAACTGCCTCAGGGCCACGATCTCTCGGGGGTGGAGGGGGCTCGGGACCATCGTCCTTATTACAGGAAACCGACAGAACGGTCAAGACCATCAGAAATGCAAATCCATATTTATTTTTGATCATCATCTTTATTTTGAGGCGGCAAGATACAATTTTCGGCTATTTTTGTCGAATCTATTAACGTTGTTTTTAAGTAAGATAATTTTATGAGAATCGATAAATATCTTTGGTGCGTACGATATCTCAAAACCCGAAACTTGGCTACGCAAATGTGTAAAAAAGGAAGAGTCAGGGTCAATGGTGATATAGTGAAACCTTCACGCGAAATTTATCCCGGCGATTCCATTGTTCTGCGTAAGGACCAAGTCAATTACGAAATAGAGGTTTTGGACATTCCCCAGAATCGGGTTGGAGCGAAACTTGTTGACATCTATAGACTGGACAAAACCCCCAAAGCAGCTTTTGAAAACAGTGAAATGCTCCAGTACGCGAAAAAATATTACAGGGAAAAAGGGACCGGCCGGCCAACAAAAAAAGACCGCCGCGATCTGGACGATTTTACAGATCCAGAAAAACCAGAAAACGACGCACTTTAAGTATCTTTGACCCAACCCAATAACTCATTCCAAAAATGGACTCACTCATTTTGAACAAATTACAAATTGCCCATAAAATAAAACGTATGGCCTATCAGCTATATGAAACCAATGTTTCGGAAACGGAAGTGGTGATCGCAGGAATCAAAGAGAACGGCTATATCTTGGCCGAAAAAATCAAGATGGAGGTCGAAAATATTTCCCCCATAAAAGTAACACTTTGTGAAGTTTTTATCGACAAAAAGAACCCAACCAAACCCGTTACCACTTCCTTGGCGCCAGAGAAATACACCAATAAATCCCTTTTGCTAGTGGATGATGTACTGCATTCTGGAACCACTTTGATCTACGGGGTGAAGCATTTTCTTGAAGTTCCGTTGAAACAATTCAAAACGGCCGTGTTGGTGGACAGAAACCATAAAAAATATCCGGTAAAAGTGGACTTTAAAGGAATTTCCCTCTCCACTTCACTCAATGAAAACATCAATGTAATTTTTGAAAAAGATAAAGAGCGTGCTGTTTTAGAATAGTTTTTCCAAAATTCTTTTTGCAATCTTCTTTGGAGGATCATTTTGGGTGTTTATAATCAATTGCGCTTGGTTGTAGAAATGGGAGCGTTCAAAAAGATGAATCCCCACAAATTCCATTAAAGCCTCCCTGGTTTCCAAATGTGCCAATAAAGGCCGATCCGTTTTTTCAGGCATAAGCCGATCAACCAAAACGGACAAATCGGTTTTCAGAAATACAGTGCGAGTGTTTTCTGCTTTCAGGATAAGCGGCAATGAATTGGAATAACACGGAGTTCCTCCGCCGGTTGCCAAAACAAAATCCTCTTTGCTGTCCAGTAAGCTTTTCAATACCCTGTTTTCCAATTTTCTAAAATAAACTTCCCCCTTTTTCGCAAAAATACTTGGAATGTCCCTGCCTTCGAACTTCTCGATTTCAGTGTCCATATCCTTAAAATGGATTTCCAAAAGCTCTGAAAGTATTTTTCCAACGGAAGATTTCCCACTTCCCATGTAGCCGATGAGCAAAATTTTCATATTATAAATTATTTTCCTAAAATCAATTTTCGTTCAATTTTCCATTATCACCGCAAGAGTCAGGAGGTTATAAAGATCAGGTTTCTTTGATTCAAATTGAAACTCGTGGTTTTTATAATTTTCTTCAAATTTAATTGAATTTCACTTTGAAATATAAATTTAATGATAGTA
>CAZMDY010000043.1:0-13613 GCA_964565295.1 uncultured Aequorivita sp.
AAGCTTTTCTAAAACCCCAAAAACAAGAACAGGAAGAAGCTCTTTTACTCTTAGAAAATTTGGTAGAGAACAGCACCAATAAAGAAGCGCTTGAAAAGTTAAAAACCACTTTAGCACTTTACAAGGAGCCACTGCGAAAAGATATTATCGCGGCGGCACGGAAAGCCCTTCGTTTTGTAAGAAATGAGGAATCCACTGAAAAGAAACAACTTCTGGATTGGATTTCCAACTTTTATGAAACCATACAGCCAAAATACAGTGCGCATCTTTATTCCGAGGCAGAAAATAATGCCAAGACCATCAAGGAAGTGCTGCCCAATTACGGTGCAGATTCAGAAGAGGTCGATGGGCGCATCATTCTGCGTGATAATTTTGATGCCATTTTCGACAAACATCCCAATGTGTTAATATTTGGCGAAGATACCGGAACCATTGGCGATGTAAACCAAGGACTGGAAGGCATGCAACAGAAATATGGTGAAACTCGTGTGGCAGATTCCGGAATTCGGGAAGCCACAATATTAGGTCAGGGAATTGGAATGGCCTTACGAGGTCTAAGACCAATAGCCGAAATCCAGTATCTCGATTATGTTCTTTACTGTCTTCAGATTATGAGTGATGATCTGGCCACGGTCCGATATCGTACCCATGGCACTCAAAAAGCACCACTTATCGTCCGTACTCGAGGGCACCGTTTGGAAGGGATTTGGCACAGTGGTTCGCCAATGGGAGGATTGATCCACCTCTTGCGAGGAATGTATGTTTTGGTTCCGAGAAATATGACCAAAGCAGCCGGATTTTACAACACCCTTCTGGAAACAGACGAACCCGCCTTGGTCATCGAATGTTTGAACGGATACCGATTAAAGGAAAAAATGCCGACCAATTTGGGAGAATTAAAAACCCCTATTGGAGTAGTTGAAACCCTTAGAGAAGGAACGGATATTACAGTAGTTTCCTACGGAAGTACACTCCGGATTGTGGAAGAAGCAGCAGTGGAACTTCACGAAATGGGGATCGATGTGGAAATCATCGATGTTCAATCTTTGTTGCCTCTGGATCTTGATCACAACATAGTCAAAAGTCTCGCAAAGACAAATCGATTATTGGTTATCGACGAAGATGTTCCAGGAGGTGCCGCGGCTTATATTCTCAACACAATCATTGAGGAGCAAGAAGGCTATAGACATTTGGATAGCAAACCACAAACACTAACTGCAAAGCCTCATCGTCCGCCTTATGGCACGGATGGCGATTATTTCAGCAAACCTTCGATAGAAGATGTTTTTGAAACCATTTATGCAATTATGCACGAAGCAAATCCGAGTCGCTTTCCGGCGATATTCTAATTATTCGACAACTCTACGACCTTTTCAATTTCTCGGCATGCGACTTGCGCAATTTAGCGAGCTTTGGCGCAATAACCATGCTGCAGTACCCTTGTGAAGGATTGTTGGCATAATATTCTTGGTGTTCCTCCTCTGCTGGAAAGAACTTATCCAACGGAGCCAATTCAGTAACTATTGGATCATCATAATGGGAAGCCATTTCTTTCAGAACTTCTTCTGCTACCTTTTGCTGATGTGCATTGTGGTGAAAAATTACAGAACGGTATTGTGTGCCCACATCACCGCCCTGTCGGTTTAAGGTTGTTGGATCGTGGGATGTCATAAAGATATATAGCAAGTCTTTATAGCTCACTATTTGTGGATCGTATGTTACTTGGATCACTTCTGCATGACCGGTCAACCCACTGCAAACTTCCCGATACGTGGGAATTCCTGGAGCATTTCCCCCAGAATAACCGGAAACCACTTTCTCCACTCCTTTTATTTGATCAAATATTGCTTCAGTACACCAAAAACAACCACCACCGAGGATCATTTTTTCCAAATTACGTTCTTCCATTTCTATTCTTGATTTTGTACAAAATTAGTAGTTAAGATTTCCTTATTTTAACAAGGAGGTGTTAAACATTTGAAACCATAATGATTAAAACGGGTATCCAATTCCAAAATTAAAAACGGGTTCTGTTACCCTAAAATCAAAGCGCTCACCTTCTTCCTTGGAAGGATCATGAAATGGTGCGGCAAGATCAAAACGAATTACAAAACCTTGTACGTCCACGCGCAAACCGACTCCCGCTCCCATACCAAGTTCGTTAATGAAATTGGATGTAAACTTATCCTTATATCCATAAACTTCATTTCCTTTGGAATTCCAAACGTTCCCGGCATCGGCAAAAACAGCTCCTTTAAAAAATGAAAAAATTGGAAAGCGGTATTCTATATTGGCTTCTAGTCTGATATTTCCGGTGCGGTCAAAATAATTACTTCCTGTCCCCTCCTCATCAACATAAGTGCCTGGTCCCAACGACCGTATCCTGAATGCTCGAACACTATAAGGCCCCCCGGAATAATATTGTTTTACATAAGGCATCACCTCCGAATTTCCATAAGGCAGCCCATAGCCACCAAAAAGACGGGTGGCAATGGTTTGGGAGCTTCCCACCTGAAAATGATATCGAAAATCGATATCCATTTTGGCGTATTGTGCATATTCCATCCCCAAAAATTCCTTGACTCCATGCTCATTCTCCTTTCCAAATAAACTGATGCTATTTCCGGCAACATCCGCATTGGTGTTTAGAAAAAACTGGTGGGTTTTATAAGCATCGACCATACCATTGTAAGTGAATGAATAATTGAGTCCAGAAATGAATTGTTGTTCAAAACTTCGAGCCAAAAATGGATTGTTCAATAAGATGGAATCAAATTCCGCAGAGGTTCTCATCAGTTTTGTATAGTTTGTGGAAATAGGGATAATATCGTGTGAGACATATCGGTTTGTTTGCCACAAATACCCAAATTGTCCAGTAACCGCCAAAAGGGCATACAGTTTTGTTCTACTTAAATAATCCACACTAATGCCCGTTTTGGTTTTTGGGATATCGTATTCAAAGAAATCACTGTTTATTTTGACAGGAAAAATGACTCGAGGAAAGATGAGTTCATTTTTAAGGCCCAATTCAATACTGGAAATACTTCCGGATTCACCGCCGCCCGCTTGAAATTCATATCCAAATTTTCCTGTAGTATTCAGCGTTTCTCCTCCTTGGAAAAGATTTCTGTTGCTGTAAGTTATTGCAATTCCGGGCCCGGCAAAATTATTCGATTTTGAAACTGCTTGGAGCTCAGCGCGAAGGGATCGTTTGTTCAAGGGAGAAAGAAAAATATTGGCCTCCAAAATCCCCAGACTATCCGCGGCCAAGGAATCTATTTCTTGATATTGTATATTGACAAATTTGTATGCGCCAATAGTGGAAAGCCGCCTGGAAGTGTTGCGTGAATCCGAAGGACTGTAAAGCTGACCTTCTTTCAAGGTGATGAACGGGTCCAAATTTTTGGGTTTAAAAAATCCTCCGCTGTTGATAAAATCCTTGTTGTTGAACCGAATTTTCTCCTGTATAACGGAATCCTGAGCTTCATAATTTGCATAGACGTTGATTTTTGATATCCTATAGGGAACAATGGACTTTTCTGGAACTTCCTTCTTCAATCGAAGAAACATATCAAAACGTTTTCTATCATACTGATTGGTGTCGGCTTCAAATAGCAAGAAATTGGAATGGAAATTATAATATCCCTTATTTTTAAGTTCCCTGTCGATCCGTTCGCGTTCCATTTTCATACCGGACAAATCAAAGCGCATTCCTTTTGCCAATTTGGTTTGGGAAACAATTTCCTCAATCTCAGAATGGATGGGTTCGGGAAGCGAATCTACTTTATAACGTTCCATGGTGTACGGTGTAGGGACATGAAGGGAATAGACCACGGATGCTTCCTTATCCTTTTCTTCAAACTCCGAACTGGCGGAACTGTAGAAAAATCCACGGTTTTCCAAGCGGTTAAGTAGAATCTCTTCCACTTCATAAGGCTTCACATCCCTCTGATAAACGGGTTCCTCTCCTATTCTTTTGTACAAAAAACGATTGATGAATCCGGGGTTTTCTTTTTGCATTTTATAATAAAAATAAAGACCGATGCGCTGGCCCAGAAAACTACTGTTGGGCTCTGGGCGCACTGCCTCCTTCAACACGGATTCCAACTGATTTTGGTTCTCAATAATGGTATCTGATTTAATTTCAATCGTCGCTCCCGTATAAAGACGCTCGTCTTCGGGAATATGCTTCTTTACGGAACAGGATTGAAGCGCCATCAAAAAAAGAATGTTCAACAATGATATTTTAAAAACGTCTTTCAATTTAATATTTTGAATTATGTCTGATTGTTTTAATTGTTTATGCGCCATCCTGCGCCCTTCTCCCTTCTCTTGCACGCTGCATTTTTTCTTGTTTTTCGGCTTCTCTATCCTGCCTTTGTTGTTCTCGGTTATTTCTTCTCTTCTCTTTGCGCAATTCCCGCTCTTCTTTTGTTTCCCCTCTTAAAATCGCTTCCCACAATTCACTGAATTTGTTGAATTCTTGGGTAAAGATCAGGGCAATTCCATTTACAATCGTTTGCCCGTCAATCACGTTTTCAAATTCATTTTGACGAAAGCCTTTCAACCGGTATCTGCCGTTTTCTGTCAACAGATATTCCAAGCTCACATTGCCAATAATTGGGGTGGGCTCATTGGAAGCACTACTTCCCTGTAGATCCACTTCGCTTCCCACCCTCACAATTAGCCGATCGTCGAAGAGTTTTTTTTGGGCCGCAATATCGAGTTGGGTGCGTTCCTGCGGAGTTTGGCCTTGATAATCGGTATAACTGTCGAGTCCAAAATCCAGTTCAAATCCTGTCGATCCCAAAAGTCGGTCTGAAAACACGTTCAACTGATCGGAAACGGCATCATTTAAATTATCTCGTGCCACTGAAGCAAAACCTCCGCGGCTGCCATCACTTCCAGGTTCGGGATAAAATCGGTTAAGCACCAAAAGTGAGAAAACCTGCCGGTTTAGTTCGCCTTCTTGTTGGTTTACCTGCTGGATCCTTCCATATACCTGTCCTCCAATTGCTCCTTGTTCTGCTTCTGGCATATCCAAATCGAAGGATATTTCGGGTCTTTCCAATTCGCCATTAATATTCAAGTAGACGTAGAATGGCAAAACTTGGCGGTATTTCGTTTTTTGTGAAGGATCTGCCCCCGAAGATATGGGCGCCATCAACGGTGAGGCTGAGGCTTCCACATTATAAATTGCCCGGATATCCAGTTTGGCATCAAAAGGATCGCCGGACCAACTGATGCGACTGTCTGGTGCCAACTCAAAACGTCGGTTAACCAGATTGTAAAGATTCATTTCGTAATGACCGCCAGAGATTTCATAAAGCCCGGTAAGGGTCAACCGACCATTAGGACTCATGGTAAAATTGAAATCACCATTGCCGAACACCTGAAAATTATCACCGGTTTCTTCATTAATAAGAATACTTACCTTGGCTTTTTCTGTGATTTTTAGGGAAGCATTGATCTGAAAACCGGTCAGTGTAACGGATTCTTCTTGGGTTTGGGTCAGAACGGCATCGGGGTCTTCTCTATTGACAAAAAGAACAACACCATCACGCGCCTCAATTGCCACCGTGGAGGAAGGCAAAATATAAGTGATGTCGGTATCATCGGAAATGGTCAGGTTTCCTGTTAATTTAGGTATCTGTAAGTCTCCACCTAAAGTAGCATTTGCATTAAAAGCAGCTTTTCCATAAAGAAAATCATTGTCGCCTTCTTTTGCATTTACAAGCTGAAAATCTGTGGCATTGAGTTTTACGTCAAATGTGGGGTTTATAAAACTTTCAGTTCCAACGCTGCCTGTCAACACAAGTTGATTATTATTTTCATCGCGAACTGTAAAGTTCTCCATATAGAACCCACTGTTGTCAATTCGTAGTATTTCATCGGAAAGTAGAAACGGAGCGTTCAATTTGGTGATTGTAAATGCTGCATCCTTAAAATGTAAGTTCCCGCTGTACTCTGGATCCTTTGTGGTTCCAGTTACGTTAAATTTCCCTGAGAAACCTCCTTTGGCCTGATTGATCTCCCCGAGGGAAAACCCTTCCAGCGCTTGCATTTTAAAATCGTTTATGACTAAATCCAAGTCTTGCCGAGCTTCCGTTGCACTGGCAAAATAATCTCCTGTGAGGTCCATATCTATGGCTCCTTCTTTCAATGCCATTTGGAAAATATAGTGGTCCCCACCTGTAGATTCAGCGTTTACAGAAAGTTTCCCGAGGTTTTCATTCAGCATTTTCAGGTTTTCGACAGATATATCTGCAAAAACCCCAGTTGATCCATAAGGTTCTACCAAGGCCAAGGATCCATTCAAGGTTCCGTGGGCCAGCTCCTCCTCCGGATTTAGGTAATTCAGGATTTCACTTAATTTAAAATTTTCAAAACGAATGGCAGCATGATCCCTGGAAACTTGGGAGAGTTTATCAGTAAGTTCCATCAATTCCTCATTGCGCGAAAAGCGAAAATCGGTAAAGGAAATGCGATCATCTGTCCACAATATTTCGTTGGTTTCAGGAATTTCCCACAGGTTTCTGTCCAAAATCAAACTATCGGGGAGTACCTGCAACCGCAGACGTTCGCTGGATCCCGTAATTTGTGATTTTACATTGATCAAAGTTGTGTCCTGGTGCGTGGCTCTAAACACTAAACTGAGCACTTCATTTTGCTGATTGCCTATTATTTTTGTTTGGGGAATATTCAATGGTCCAGCTTTTATCCTGTTAAATCCGAGATCGAAATCGAACTTTTCCTTGTCGCTGTCAATGGTGAAAGCGAGACTGTCAACCACATTTTCTGCATAATTGATTTTTGGCGCTTTAATTTTTGCCGCAAGTTTTCGTTCTCTTTCATCAAAATTGGCAGCAATCGTTATTGTGTCCAAATCTTTTACATTTACAAGAAAAACCTTGTTGAGAATTGGATCTTCTGCTATCCGACCGATAATTTTTAAGTTTACCGGGTTTGAAACAGTATCGGAAACTTGGATGTTTTTCGAAAAATAACTTGATATATGACGTTGTACCGCCGCGGCAAATGTTTGTGGATCGGTATTGCTCTCTAGGCTCAACTGCAAAATTTTATTGTCTATCCAAACGGAACTGGTATCACTTCGCACGTGGGCAGTTGCCAGAACATCTCCCAAAAGATATGTTTTTTGGTCATAAACAACCACCCCTTCTCCAATGGTGGCAATTACATCATAACCATTTTCGGAACTTTCCAAGTCGGCATCGAGTTTCATTCCTGCGCGAATGTCGCGATCCATCAACCCAATTTCCTGTAGTTTGATTCCTTTAAGGTCCAGATGAGCACTGACCGCTGGACTAACCGAATCAAGAAAAACTTCTGCGTGAAAATCCAAATCCAGATTTTTGTCTTTATAACTTGAAAAAACATCTCCTTCCCCATCCTTGATTTTGCCTTTAATCGCCCAATCCGTAATGGCATAGTCCTGAAATTGAAAACTGGAGATATTGGCATCCAAAGTAGCATCCAAAGAGTTGATGTCATTTCCCGAACCTTGTGTTTTTATGTTTAGGTTTAACGTTCCCAAGGCCTCATTATTTAGCAACTCATTCAGTCTGAACTCTTGGATTTCCAGTTCAGCATCAAAGGAAATCTGGGAATCATTTTTAAAATAGCCTTCTACAGTTGCAATTCCCTGGGAAGTTGTAAGCTGAAGATTGGCGAACACATCTTCCGGGTTTCCTTTTGCGTTTCCCCTTAAGAAAACATCTGTCGGCAAACTGATGCCCAAATCTTCTTCACTTACAAATTGAACCAAATCACTGCGACGGGTTTTTGCCGTGAAACTGGGAATGTCAACGTATAAATTGTCCATATCAGTTGCATTTCGAATTCTTCCTACCATCCCAACCCTTGTTGAATTTCCCCATCTGGCGTTTAACTTTGGAATATTTATGGAAGATAAATAACCATTTGCCTTGACCTCTCCGGCAAGCGGTTTTCTAGTGAGCTTTCGTAAATACTCATTTTGACGGAGGTCCGGCTGGAATTTAAAAACTTCATTCAAATCCACCAAAAAAGAAGGAATATTGATTGCTATTCTTGAATGTTCAGGTTTTTCGATCAGATCGGCCAAGGAAGTATATTGAAGCAACGCCTGTCCACGAAGCCGATTGTTGTTGAGGGCCAATTCTATATCTTTTAACTCCAAATCGGTATCCGATATATTTAGCTGAAGAACCAATTCATTTAAATTTAGACCCGATCCTTCATTAAACGTGAGATGCTCCAACATTAAGCCTGCATGCTTCTCCTTGAAAAAAATAGTATTTGCTTTCAGATTAAAATCCTGAAGCACAATGGCCGATGGATTAAATATATCTTTTTTAACTTCATTGTTCCCAACAAAATAGCTGATATTGTTCTGTTGCAGGTCTATGTTTGAAACTGTGATCTCAAAATCGGGCCATTCAAATTTTTTGATTTCCGCTTCTGTTTCATCTATAATTTCTTCAGCTTCAAGGGTAACGGCGTTAGTTTCAGTTTCAGTGTTCAGATTGACCATTGAATTCTTCAATCTGAAATCGCCAATTTCTATGGAATTATTGGCCAAATCAGCTTTTTGTAGTTCCAAAAAAAAGTCTGAAATATCCAAGGATGCGGCAATCCGATCGGCAGCGGATCGATAATCGACGACAACGTTTTTCAGTATAAATTCATCAAGTTCAAGATAGGGCAATGGACTATTGGTTTCTGGTGGCGATGGAGGAACAGGCGTTTGGTAAAACAGGATATTTGCATCGGAAATTAAGGCCTTTGAAGCGCGAAAATCCATATTTTCCAAATCAGTTTTTTTCATTCCAAGATCGAGTGCTCCTATTTTAAATTTGCTTTCAATACCCAGAACGGCGTCTTTAAAAACAATACCAAAATCCTTTAGATTTATGGTTCCCAAAACAATTTTCATAGGAGATGCCGTGGTGTCTGTGACCACAACAGTAGAATCTGCCGGAGCAAAAGCGTCGATCAAGAATTGAAAATTATATCCTTGTACAGAATCTTTTCGTAGAATGTTTGCCCTCAAGCCTTCCCACTCCAGGTTATCGATCGCAAAACTATTTCCGCGGATCAATGGCAACAGTGGAATATCGGCTTCCAAGGAATTGGAGTAAATCAAGGTATCCCCTTTTTTGTCTTCCAGAAAAAGGCCTTTTAAGAATATATTCCCGTCGAAAGTGATAAAGAGTTTTTCGATTTCGACCCGGGTCTTGGTTTTTTCGGAGACATAGTTTGCCGCCCGCTGCACGATAATGTTTTGACCCCAAGGGCTTCGGATAAAGAGTACAATTAGAAACAACAGGACGATGAGAATTCCAAAGAACCATAAGAGGAACCTCAAAACCCTATTCTTTTTTTTCTTTTTTGTTTTTTTATTTTTCTCTTGCAAAATGGAATTTGATCATTTTCAAAAATACGGAATATGGAGTATACGAAATCCCTAAAATCCGAGGGAAACAGAGGGTTTAAGTATAATTATTTGTTAATTTTTTATGTAAAGAATCAGTCTTTCTTTGGAAAAACAATAAGTTGCATCTGGAATTTTTCTGAGCTGACTTATTTCTTATCATATATCAATGCAGAAGATAGGAGACAGCACTACATTTGCGTTGTAATTAATTAATAACTAATAATTTATATTAAAATGGAAACAAACAAAAAAACCACATGGAAAGTAGATTCCGCACACTCTGAAGTTGAGTTTAAGGTAAGACACATGATGATCTCGACAGTAAACGGAAGATTTGATGAATTTGAGGGAAGCGTGGAAACTTCATCAGAAGATTTCAAAAATGCTCAGTTTACATTTACTGCAGAAATCAACTCGATAAACACCAAAAACAGCGATCGTGACACTCACTTAAAATCGGATGATTTCTTTGGTATGCAAAACCATCCCCAACTGACATTTACTTCAAAATCATTTGATGGCAGTAAAATGGTCGGAGATTTGAGCATCAAAGGTATTACGAAAGAAGTTACTTTGGACGCTGAATTTAACGGAACTGCTGTGGATTCCTACGGTCAGACTAAAGCGGGATTTGAATTTGAAGGTGAAATCAGCAGAAAGGAATTCGGACTTTCTTGGAATGACATAACCGAGGCGGGAAACATTGTTGTTAGCGATAAAGTACGATTGATTGTTTCGCTTCAGTTTATCAAACAATAAACTTCGATTTATCTTTTCGTAGGATATTATATCTTTCGTCAAACCTTAAAATCCTTATTGGCCAGTTCTTTGCGGACCCGGCTTAGGCTCTCAGGGGTTATTCCGAGGTAAGAGGCTATCATCCATTGCGGAACGCGCATTAAAAGGTTGGGATACATTTCAATGAAACCCAAATAGCGTTTTTCCGCGGAAGCCCCCAAGAGAAGTTGCAGCCGTTTTTGAATATGCCGAATGTGATTGTGCAACAGTCTGTCGTTAAACTTGGCATATTCGCTATTTAGTTTTGCCAACCGCTCCATAAAATCGGCATCGACCAGAACCACCTGTGAATCTTCTACGGCATCGATAAAGATTTCCGAAGGATCGTTAAAATACACACTGGCGCGGTCCACGATAAACCAATTTTCGGGAGCAAACTGGATTACGTGCTCTTTCCCGTCGGATCCAAGCACATAGGATCGCAACAATCCTTTTTCGACAAAGAAATTGTGTTGGCACAAATCTCCATTCCTAAGGAGAACATCGCCCTTTAACACGGCCTTTATTTTGAGGTACTTAGTGCTTTCTTCGGCATCTTCCGAGGAAATCCCACCAATTGAGGACAAATAGGAACTGAAGGAGTTTTTATGGGCATCAGTGGAGTTCTTGGGCATCATATTCTTTCAAAAATTAATCTTAGAAATTTAAAAGGGAAAATTTAATTTTGAAAAGTAAAAAACAAATCTTCAATTTTGCTTTTTCATACCCTTTTAATGAGCATTTAATTGAGCTTTAAATTCTACAAACCTGAATTCTTTTTAAACGGTCTGATTATCAATCGGGCCGCTTTGTCAAAATTAATATAATTGTAGGTCCAATTAAAGAATGTAACGACCCGGTTCCGGAAGCCGACCAAAAACCAAAGGTGCACAAACATCCATAGAAACCAAGCAATAGCTCCCCCAAAACGTATTCTTCCCAAGTCCACTACAGCTTTGTTCCTTCCGACCGTGGCCATGGTTCCTTTGTCAACATATTTAAAAGGTTCCATTTTTTTCCCTTTTAAAGTTCTCCTGAAATTCTCACCTAAATGTTTCCCCTGTTGTATGGCGGGTTGGGCAACTTGTGGGTGTCCGGTTGGATAAGCATCGGTCTGCATCAGCGCCACATCGCCCAGGGCGTATATATTGTCAAAACCCTCAATTTTGTTATGGCGGTCCACTTTATAGCGGTTCGGCTTTTCTACTAAAGACGAGGCCTGGATCCCAGAAACTGGTGCACCCGTAACGCCGGCGGCCCAGATAAAAGTTGCGGTCCTAAATATTTTTCCATCCTTGGTTGTAACCGTGGTGCCGTCATAATCATTTATCAATGTATTTAAATGTATGGTTACTCCCAATCTTTCAAGAAATTTATGTGCTTTTTTTGAGGCGGTTTTGCTCATGGGTGGCAAAACCCGATCTTGGCCTTCTATAAGGTGTACTTCCATATCCTCTTTTTCCAGTTCTGGATAGTCATTTTCGAGGATTCCTTTTCGGAATTCGGCCAATGCCCCCGCCAGTTCAACACCGGTTGGCCCCGCTCCTGCAATCACGAAATTGAGAAACCGCAACCGTTCGCTTTGGGTGGCGGCTCTATCCGCTTCTTCGATATTCTGTAATATCAGACTTCGGATATTCAGCGCTTGCGGAATGGTTTTCATCGGCATACTGTTACTGGCAATATTCCTGTTTCCAAAATAGTTGGTTCGTGTGCCAGTAGCAATTACCAAATAATCAAACGATAGACTTCCTGCGGATGTGGAAACAACGTTTTCCTTGGTATTAATGTGTTCCACCTCAGCCATACGAAAATGGAAATCGGAGTGATGCCTAAAAACTTTTCGAAGTGGATAGGCTATCGAGTCTGGCTCCAGACCCGCTGTAGAAACCTGATATAGCAGAGGTTGGAAGGTGTGGTAATTGTGGCGGTCAAAAAGTACGATCTGCACTTTTTCTCCTTTGAGTTTTTTTATAAAGGAAATTCCTGCAAAACCGCCCCCGATGACGACAATTCGCGGCAAATCTGTATCTGGAATATTCATAGCAGGAAATAAAATACAAAAGTACCGTAATTACATTTCAACAACCTGATTTTTTGGAAATTTGTAACGTTCCCCATACAAGCCATACTAATACTTCATCAACCAAGACCTTGGAAACAGAACTCGAACATATTTTTGTCAATCAGCTGGAGCAGAATCAGAATATTGTGCACAAGATCTGTCGGTTATATACCAACGACCAGGATTCGCACAATGATCTGTTTCAAGAAATAACCATACAATTGTGGAAAGCCTTCCCTAAATTTAGGGGAGACTCAAAGTTCAGTACCTGGATGTATCGAGTGGCATTGAATACCGCCATTACTTTATACCGGAAATCGAAACGCACTATCAAGACCCAAGATTTTGAAGGGGTTAGCTTTAAGATTGCCACAGAAGAATATGACCATACCGAGGAAAAACAGCTTTCCCTTTTATACACTGCGATAAAAGAGTTAAACGATATTGACAAAGCTTTGGTGTTTCTGTACCTGGAAGACAAAAACTATAAGGAAATATCAGAAACTTTAGGGATTTCAGAAGTAAATGCACGCGTAAAAATGAACAGGATCAAGGATAAATTAAGGAAGATTTTAAACCCATAAACCACTATGGATGAACTGGAATTATTAAAAAGCAAATGGCACAATCAAGATCAGGAACTGCCGCGCTTGACTTATGGCGAAATCTATAGAATGCTGTTAAAAAAGTCCTCTTCCATCGTGAAATGGATTCTTTTTATTAGCATAGGCGAAATTCTCCTTTGGACTTCGCTCGCGCTTTTGATGCCAGAATCCAGCGGGAAATTTCTTAAGGACATGGGATTGGATAATATCCTGCTCGTCGCCAATCTTATATACTATGCGGTTTTTATTTCCTTTATAATCTTGTTTTATAGGAATTACAAAACAATATCGACAACGGACTCCATCAAGGATTTAATGAGCAATATTATCCGCACACGGCGTACGGTAAATTACTTTATGCTCTTTAACATTTTGGGCATCAGCTTGATGACTATTGGAATTAATATATTTTACTATGCCAACCAAGATTTGATGTTCGAATTGATGGCGCGCGACAACAAGGACTTGTCTGCAATGGGACGCGAACAGTTTATGACCGTATTTTTTTGGTCTCAGTTTATAATTGGCTTGGTGTTCATTGGTCTAGTAGTCCTCTTCTATCGGTTGATCTATGGGACGCTGCTGCGACGGCTTAAACGAAACATTCAAGAGCTCGAAAAAATAGAGGTTTGAGCTGTGATTGTATTCAGAAACAAATCTTTCCTAAATAAATTTTGTTCTTCCATTTGAAAAATTTTTAATGCTGCTCCCATTTCAAATTTTACGA
>CAZMDY010000044.1:0-13514 GCA_964565295.1 uncultured Aequorivita sp.
CCCTTCGCTTCTTCGCTTAGGGCTTTTTTTTAATCTGATTCTATGGAGAAAGATCCAAAAGTATTGTTGAGCGACCTGATCAATATGGTCAAGGTTGATGGAAGGATAAGATCAGCTGAGGTCCAATTGATAGAGAAATTGGCCGGGAGAATGGGAGTCCCCAAGGCAGAAGTGATACAGCTTTTCGAGAGTCCCATGCCGTCACAAACACTCTACAGCGAAGCCGATCGAATTTCACATTTTTACAGATTGGCCTTGGTCATGCAGGTAGACCAAGAAGTTCACAAATTCGAAATTACGGCATTAAAGAATTTTGGTCTGAAAATGGGAATACGTCCAGTTGTTACGGAACAGATTATGAACAAAATGTCTGAATATCCTAATGGCATAGTTCCCCCAGAGGAATTATTGAAGATTTTTAAAATTTACTATAATTGATCTAAAAGCAAGAAGACAATATGTCATTCATAATTAGTGTTATACACGACAGTTTGTCGCTATAGGTTAGCTGGTATTGATTTTGATTTATGTTCCACAGATTTATAAACCTGTAAATCATAAATTGATTCATAAACTAAAACAATATTAAGCTATGAAAACCGTTAGAAATAATAATCTTTGGCTACCAGCAATCTTTGAGGATATGTTCCTTGACAACCGCTCGGACTTACTAAACAATTATGAGATTTTTAGTACTCCAGCATTAAATATCATTGAAAATATTCCTAACTTTGTGGTTGAGATTGCCGCGCCGGGAATAGATAAAAAGGATTTCAAAATAGAGGTCCAAGAAGACATCCTGAAAATTTCGGCTAAGAAAGTAGTCGAATCGGAAGAGAAGGATGAAGATTCCCAGTTTTTAAAGAGGGAATTTAATTATCAGGAGTTTGAGCGATCTTTTAAATTGCCGGAAGATGTCCAACAAGATAAAATTCTTGCTAATTATGAGAATGGAGTGTTGAAAATCACGCTTCCAAAAAAAGAAGAGAAGAAAGCATTTAAGAAAATGGTTGAGATTTCATAATTGAAATTTAATTTGGTTAGTTAGTTGAAAATGACCGCGTGCTACTCAATCGGTGCGCGGTTTTTTCATGCGGCCTATCGATCCTTTCGCTTCTTTCCAGTCCTGGCAGTTTTATTCTTCCTTAACCTTGATTTTTCCTCTCCAAGATAGGGTTTTGGAAGTCCATCACTATCTTTTATCGATTCTTTTAAGATCTCAAGTTCTTCCTCCGTAAGATTGCGCCATTTTCCTATGGGAAGATCTCCGAGCTCCAAATTCATGATCCGGATTCTTTGGAGCGCAATGACATCATAACCCAAATACTCGCACATTCTTCTAATCTGTCGGTTCAGGCCTTGGACCAAGACAATCCGAAATTCGAATCTACTGATGCGCTCCACTTGGCAACGTTTGGTGACTGTGTCCAAGATCGGGATTCCAGAGCCCATTCGTTTTATAAAATCATCTGTAACCACCCTGTTAACTTTTACTATGTATTCTTTCTCGTGTTTGTTTCCCGCGCGTAGGATTTTGTTCACAATATCACCATCATTGGTAAGCAACAATAGGCCTTCACTGGGTTTGTCTAATCTTCCTATGGGAAAGATCCGTTCCTTATGGTTTATAAAATCGACCACATTATCTTCAAAACGGGTGTCGGTGGTACACGTGATGCCTACCGGTTTATTGAGCATAATGTATACGAGGTTTTCGTTCTCAGTAATGAGTTTTCCGTCCACATGGATTTTATCGCCCGGCATCACCCGGTCGCCCAGTGAGGCGCGTTGCCCATTTATGGTTACACGTCCCTTCTCGATCAGGTTGTCGGCTTCCCTGCGGGAGCAATGGCCTGTGGCGCCAATGGCTTTATTTAGTCGTATGGAATCGGGATGGTGCATCTTTTTATTTGCAAAGATAGGATTTACGGCTCCCAAATGAAAAGGTTAAAATTCATTTAAACATTTTTCGGATAATGCTCAAATGTCGTAGTTTCATCAAAAGTTAATAGACAATGGCAATACTCGGTTCACTGATCAAAACAGCAATAGACCTAAGGGGGGCGTTGGTTACGGAAAAATCTCCAGTCGAATCACAAATAGAAATTCTGTCCGACCTTCTGGAAAAAGCAAAAAACACCGCTTTTGGAAAATATTATGGGTTTTCCAAAATCTTGGAATCTGATGATATTGAAAAAACCTTTTCAGAGAAAGTGCCCTATTTTGAGTATCACCAAATGCATGAAAAATGGTGGAAAAGGACCCAAGAAGGATTGGAGGATATAACCTGGCCGGGCAAGACACCATATTTTGCCAGAAGCAGCGGGACCACCGGAAAAGAGCCAAAACGGGTTCCAGTTACCAATGAGATGGTCGATGCCATTCAGAACGCAGGAATTAAACAAGTTGGCGCCCTGGCAAATTTCGATATCCCATCCGATTTTTTTGAAAAGGAGATATTGATGTTGGGGAGCAGTACCAATATGGTAAAACACGAACAGTTTTTGGAAGGGGAAATTAGCGGTATTGGAGCCAGCAACATACCTTTCTGGTTTCGGGGTTTCTATAAACCTGGCGAGGACATAGCACTGATGGAAGACTGGGACGAGAAGGTGCGGACCATAGCAAAACGTGCCAGAGAATGGGATATTGGTGCGTTAAGCGGGATTCCTTCCTGGGTCCAATTGATGTTGGAGGAAGTGATTGCATATCACGGCGCAAACAATATCCATGAAATTTGGCCCAATCTTCAAGTGTACACTTCAGGCGGGGTGGCTTTTCAACCGTATCAAAAAAGTTTTGAACGACTCCTAGACCATCCGATTACCATTATAGATACTTATTTTGCTTCGGAAGGGTTTTTGGCGTTCCAGAATAGGCCCGACACTATGTCAATGCGGCTATTGACTGACAATGGGATTTATTTTGAGTTTGTTCCATTCAAGCCTGAATATATCAACGAGGATGGAACGCTTTCCCAAGATGCTCCTTCCCTTACGTTGGCCCAAGTAGAAGCCAATGTGGATTACATTCTGATAATCAGTACTGTATCGGGCACGTGGCGCTATTTGATTGGTGACACCATTGCTTTTACGGATGTTGATAAAGTCGAAATAAAGATTACGGGGCGCACTAAATTCTTTCTTAATGTGGTCGGTTCACAACTTTCAGTCAATAAAATGGAAGTGGCCCTTCGGGAAATGGAAGAAAAATTTAATATGCGAATTCCAGAGTTTACCGTTGCCGCCGTAAGAATAAACGATGAATTTTACCACCACTGGTATTTGGGCAGCGAGGACGAAGTCGATTCCAAAGAGATCGCCGAAGCTTTGGATGAAGCTTTAAAACAAGCTAATAAAGGATACGACGTTGCTCGGGCCAAAGCGCTTAAAGGAGTGATCGTTAGCATTGTGCCTGTTGATGTGTTTCACGAATGGAATGCCAAAAACAAAAAGAAAGGAGGACAGGTAAAGATGGAAAAGGTTATGTCGGAAGAGAAATTTGCCCAATGGGAAGACTTCGTAAAAATTCAGCAGAACAAAAAATGATCAGTCTTCCATTTCTTGGATTTCGAGATCTTCCTCTACTTTCCCTTCATTGATCAGTTCCATCACTTCTTCAGGAGAAATATAGAGTCTTCGGATGCGGTTTTTGTACCTTTCTGAAAGGTCGGCGTTATCCAAAATAAAGTTTTTTGTCTTTAGAATATACTCTCCCATCCCGTGGGTAATTGCAAAAGTGTCGGCCGTCCGTTCTATCTTTTTTATACTTTTTGCAGAAAAAAGATATCTTATTCCCAGAATGATCAGCCCAACATTGGTGCGCTCCCTATAATCCATAATATGGCCTAGTTCGTGGCCCAACCATCCAGTTACTACATCTGTGGGAATATCGTCTATAGTGAAGTGTTTACCTTCAATTTGGATATTGTTGCTAATAAGAATCATATATTCCCTATTTTTTTTACTCTTAAAGAAACTGGCAAAACGAGGCTGTGCCTGCATTGTTGATTTCTTTATGTTTTCCTTGAATTTGAACTCGATAGGGGTTTCCCAAAGTTCGGGAAAATAAGATAGTGCCTTTAAAGTTTCTTTCTCAATTCGTTCAGGAATTATTTTGTTTTCCAAATTGACGCTTTGCGCTAAAGTCATAGTTAAATTAAGGTACAAAAATGGTATTAAAAAGTGGTGAAAAGACATTTTAATATTCAAAGTGTTGAAATTATTGCGTTCAAAATAATCACAACGGAACAAACGGACAAGCGAAATAACAATTAAAAAGCCCGAATAACTGTTTTTCTTAAATTTTCTGTAATTGGTTTTGGAAGGTTTTAATTTTGTCCCTGAGTTTTGCGGCCATGATGAAATCCAATTCCTTTGCAGATTTCTCCATCGCCTTTCGTGCATCGCGTATTTTCTTTTCCAATTGTGCTTTGGTCAAATATTTCGCTTCGGATTCCGCAGCGAGGGTTTCTGCATTCTCAAAGGAATAAGCCTCTTGTTTGGATTTGGTCAGGGCATTCTGGAATGATTTCTTGATCGCAGTGGGTGTGATTCCGTGCTTCTTGTTATATGCAATTTGCTTTTCCCGCCTATATTCTGTTTCCTCAATGGTGGCTTGCATGCTTTTTGTAATTTTATCGGCATACATTATCGCCTTCCCGTTCAAATTTCGGGCAGCCCGCCCTACCGTTTGTGTCAGGGAGCGATTGCTTCGTAGGAATCCTTCCTTGTCGGCATCGAGAATTGCGACCAATGAAACTTCAGGTAAGTCCAGTCCCTCCCTTAAAAGGTTTACCCCCACGAGAACATCAAAAAGTCCCAATCGTAGGTCTTGCATAATTTCCACCCTTTCCAGCGTATCCACATCACTGTGGATATAGCGGCAACGGATTTGGACGCGGGTCAAATATTTTGTCAGTTCTTCTGCCATTCGTTTGGTAAGGGTAGTAACCAAAACCCGCTCATCTTTTTCAACGCGCAACTGGATTTCTTCCAACAGATCATCAATTTGATTCAGACTGGGGCGTACCTCAATCACTGGATCCAGCAACCCAGTTGGGCGGATAATCTGTTCCACGTAAACCCCGCCGCTTTTTTCCAGTTCATAATCCGCCGGCGTTGCACTTACGTATATAACCTGATTCTGCATGGCTTCGAATTCTTCGGCTTTTAAAGGCCTATTGTCAAGTGCTGCTGGCAGGCGAAAACCGTATTCTACCAAATTTTCCTTTCGCGATCTATCGCCGCCGTACATCGCCCCAACCTGAGGGATGGTAACATGGCTTTCATCCACAACCATCAGATAGTCTTTTGGAAAAAAATCCAACAAACAGAAAGGCCGAGTGCCGGGCAAACGCCGATCCAAATAGCGCGAATAGTTTTCAATTCCGCTACAGTAACCGAGTTCACGGATCATTTCCAGATCAAAATTTGTCCGTTCATCCAAACGCTTGGCTTCTAGGTGTTTTCCTATTTCATTGAAATATTCAATCTGGGCAACCAAATCGTCTTGGATTTCCCTGATTGCTCCCTGAAGAACATCCGGTGAGGTCACGAACATATTTGCCGGATAAATATTCAGTCGGTCGTAATTTGCTTTGATGCTATTGTTTACCGGATCAAAAATTTCAATTTCCTCTATTTCATCACCAAAAAAGTGAATTCGGAAGGCATCATCGGCGTATCCGGGATAAACGTCAACAGTGTCTCCTTTTATCCGGAAACTTCCATGGTTGAATTCAGCTTCCGTTCGCGAATAAAGACTTTGCACCAGCCGATGTAAAAGTTTTGTCCTTGAGATAATTTGGCCTTTCTCCAGACTGATTACATTCTTTTGGAACTCAACAGGATTTCCAATTCCATAAATGCAGGAAACTGAAGAAACCACCAGAACATCACGTCTGCCCGAGAGTAGGGAAGAGGTGGTGCTGAGCCGCATTTTCTCTATCTCCTCGTTTATGGAAAGATCTTTTTCAATATACGTTCCACTGCTCGGAATAAATGCTTCCGGCTGGTAATAATCATAATACGAAACGAAGTATTCCACCGCGTTGTCGGGGAAGAGGTTCTTAAATTCGGTATATAGCTGCGCCGCTAAAGTTTTGTTGTGCGCCAAAACCAAAGTAGGTCTTTGGACCTGTTCCACAACATTGGCAACAGTAAATGTTTTCCCGGAACCGGTAACTCCAAGAAGGGTTTGATATTTTTCTCCAGATTCCAAGCCTGCGGCCAAGGCTTTTATAGCCTGTGGCTGGTCTCCCGTGGGTTGGAATTCAGAGGCTATTTTGAATTTCATAGTTTCTTTTCAAGACCTTGCAAAAATACTGAAAATAGTTGAAGGGAACGGGGATTTCCCACGGGGAAGAACTTCTGAAAAATAGAAATAATGGTAGTGCTTTCTTTTAATAATTCACATAGACCCAGCCAATGAAAGGTCTGGGATATCTGGGGTCATTGAGGTTTAAAAGATAGTAATAGGTTCCAACAGGGACAATGTTTCCACTAAAAATAAGCCCCTGAGTGGCTTTCCCGTTCCAAAATCCATCTTTATTGCGGCCGGTATGAATAAGATTTCCATTTCGGGTATAAATTTGAAGCTCAAAATTCTCATAGATATTCAAGAGATTGCTGATTTCGAATTCATCGTTTATTCCATCGCCATTGGGGGAAAATCCTTGCGGAATAAAAGGTGCGCATTTTTCAGTTTCCAAAAGGAAAGAAGCCGTTGCAAAACAGATTTCGTTTTCAAATCGCACAAAGATTGTTTGAGGATTTGAAACGTTTTCATAATTTGTGGGCGTGCCTATTGGGTTGGAATCTGTCATGGCATCTACCAAGGATGCAAAATACTTCACCTCGCCCTCCTGTCCACTTTGAATCAAATGGTCTTGCACGCTCAAATCGAATGAAGCAGTATTGAACCCCTCATCACATTTCAAAAGATTGGGGAGCTCTGGAAGGGGAGGGATGCTTTCAAAGGAAACATATCTGGAAAAACTGTTGTTGTCCTCTCGTAATTCTTCTACCGAACCATTGCCATAAAGGTCATCATCCACTACTGCGGTGAGTTCAAAAACATCGGGTAAAGTGTCAGGAAGAACGAGCAATACTTCATTGTCCTCGCTTCCATCAATTGGAATGGCATTTTTTGTATAGGTCAATCCAAGTGGAATCCCGTCGCCATAAAAAGCCACGGAAGTGTTTGCGGGCAACGGACCGGTGGCCTCCAAGTTATAAACCGTGAAAGGCAGAAACAATGCCCGGCCACGGCAGGCACTGATTTCCGGAAAGTCTATAGTGGCATCGGGAAGCGGACAGGTAATGACCGTAACCGTAAAACTATCTGTCAAAAAACAATTTGGATTGGACACCCGGATATAAATGATCTGTGGATTCTGGGTATTCTGAAAGTGTTCTGGATCGAGGATTGGATCCACATTGTTCTCGGCGTCCTGTTGTGAAAGATGGAAGCTGATATCATAGATTGGGTCAATTTGTGCGGTTGCTTCGGTCAAATCGAAAAATTCATCCCCAATTACATCACAAGTTTCCAGATCGGTCAATCCATTTATAATTGGATTTCTCCAGACCTCTAACGCAATTTCATCTTCGTTGTTTTCCTCATCGGATTCCAGAACGATTCCGGAGCCATTTCCGGTGTCGTCAACCACTGCTTTTAGTATAAAGCCTGGGCCAATTGTGAAGGGTACGGTAAAAACAATCGTGCCGTTTTCTTGTCCATCTATGGGAATATCTGCCACGGTAGCGCTTTGGGCAACCAAGGTACCATCCGCATAAAAAGCGATTGGCGTTCCTGCAGGTAAGATTGCCGTACTGTTTAGATTATAAACTGTATAATCAATAGTCAATTCGCCATCTCCACATACCGAATCTCCAATAACGTTATCAATGCTTATTGTAGCATCGGGCAATTCAGTGTTCAGCACGGTTATGATGTTGTTTATCATCACAAAATCCTGGCTGCTTGTTAGCTGGATGGTTGCAGTGGTATCTCCTGTGTTTATATAATTTGAAATGGAATAGAAGTCGATATCCATATTGTACAACTGGTCGCTACCGGTAAAACTGTTTGTGCCGTTGAAGGCATTATTGGCAGGGTTTAGCGGCGGATTGCTCAAGATATTTCCATTGATTCGAAGAGTTTCATTATTAAAAATTTCGCGGTCACCTTCCCAGGCCAGAAAGCCGATCTTGGCACCTTGCCGATCCAACACCTTGAGATTGTCCAGAATAATTTCCAAGGTTTGATTGTTACGGTTTACAGTTTCAAGACCGTCAAAAACATTTACTTGGTTCAAGGGCAGCGTTGCATCTTCATACACCACCGTCACTGCCCATCCCCCGAAATTGGTTCCCGTTCCAGGCGGATTGCAATAGGGAGAGATTACGGTAGTAAGATCCAGATCTGCCAACGTATAGTTACCGTTTCCACTATTTTGCAATTGTTGGGTTACATCGGCAAATGCTGCAAAATAAATGTAGTTCACTCCGTTCTGTGAGTATGTCAGGTTAAACATACGGCTGGCGGAAATAGGAACTTGATTAAAGGTTACGTCAAAATCCCCAGGTCCTGAACCGGCCCAATATAGATAGGCGGCTACCACTTGTTGTCCGGGATTGAGCTGGAAAGCTGCACTGCTGCTGGTCAGGATAGTGCAAGGGCGGTTTACACCATTCTCATCAACATTCATCGTGTTTCCAAAAGCGGTATAATCATAATGTCCATTGAACTGTTGATAGAGCGCTATGTCCTGCGAAAAGAGGCCGGTAGAGATAAAAAACAGTATAAATGGGATATAAAACTTTAACGAAAACATGGTCCAACAGGGTTGTTCGTTAAATATAGACAAATTCACCCATAAAACTTACAATCCCAATTTATTTTTGATTTTATGGAAAACTTTTTGGGAAAAAAGTCGCTTTTCGGTTGTCTATTTTTTATCTGAAACTAGTATGACACTATGGGTTTGGTAGGGAAAGACTAGTTTAAACGTAGCTTAAGAGTGGCCTGTTACTAGCATGAGCCATACATAGACTCAGACTGAACGTAGTATTGAAACAGGTCGAAGCATACATCGACTCTTTTGAACAGTACATTGAAAGGTTGTTTGTTGTGTATATTTTGGTTACAAATCCCTTTTTTTGAGAATTGCGTAGGACCAATAAATAAAAAGAGCACTCCAGATCAGGACTATCAATACATTGAGAAATCCAACTTCATAAGTTTTGGAAAAATTCTCGCCTAATTGTGTTGCGGCCGATTGAACGGCGCCTAACCGGCTAAAAGGTTCTTTTATCAAATTGGCCATAGCGTTTAGGGGAAAGATTATGGCCACTTTATCGGCAATTTCAGAGTCCTTGAAGAATTGCCATTTCATCAATCCGTACAACAGCCATTCTACAATTTGCCAAACAATCAAAAATCCGAGGGCGAAAGCAGAGCGTTTCACTAAAATCCCCAAGAATAGACAGAAGGAGAAGAAGGCAACCAGTTTTAGAAAATAAGCGCCAATATATTGAAGATCAGAAAAAATGATGCCAATTTCATTATAATCAGAGAACGAAAGACCCAGTATTAGGGTAACAAGAAAGATAAACACCGTTGAAATTAGGGCAAACAACAATACAGTCAACAATTTGGATAGGATAAATTCCTTTTTGCTCAATCCATCGATCAGGTTTTGTTTCAGGGTTCTGTAACTGTATTCGTTGCTCATCATGGAAACGATCACGATTGCGAGGAACAGTTTCAGAATTGCGGCGATATACGTGTTGAAATGCCAGATGTAAGGAAAATTGAAAATCCCTTGGTCTGCTAACCTGAAGTGGATTTCACCAAAATTGAACTCAATGGAGGCAATGAGCGCAATAAAAGTGATGAGCACAAAATAAATTATGGAAATTACTTTTGCAGCACGGTTGTACCGAAGTTTGTGTAGTTCTATTTGAAGTAGTCGGAACATCGTATTATTGTTGTTTGGTGAGTTCGAGAAATTGTTCCTCCAGGCTTTCCTTTCTTTTTACAAGATGGGAAAGGACTATTCCCTTATCAAATAAAAATCTATTTGCCTCTGAAGAATCCATGGGCTCATTAAGATATGCCACCAGAAAATCGCCTTCCCGCTTTATGGTTCCGAAAGCTGGATTGTGTTCCAATGCTTCTTGCAATGCGAGTAGATCATTGCTCTGCATGGTCAAGAAACCGTGGCTAGCATTCATTTGGTCCACGCGCCCGGAATAGAGACTAACGCCCTTGCGAAGGATCACCACATGGGAACATACTTTTTCCACCTCGTCCAATAAATGGGAAGCGAGCAAAATAGTGGTTCCCTGTGCTGCTATTTTGCGAATAATTTCTCGAATCTGATGGATTCCCTGTGGGTCAAGACCGTTTGTAGGTTCATCCAAAATAAGGATTTCCGGATCGTTCAACAGTGCCGAGGCGATTGCCAAACGTTGTTTCATCCCTAATGAAAAAGCACGGAACTTACTGTCTTTGCGATCCAACAGTCCAACGAGCTCTAACTTTTCAGGGATTTTTGTTTCAGGAACATCTTTTATCTTACATACCAGCTGCAGGTTTTGTACCGCTGTCATATAAGGATAAAAATTTGGGTGTTCAATGATGGCACCTACTTTTTTAAGGGCATCGTGGGTTGAGGTATTGCCGTCAAACCACTGGAAATCGCCAGAAGTTTTGTTTACCACATTCAGCACAATCCCCAAAGTGGTACTTTTTCCGCTACCGTTTGGGCCGAGGATGCCATATACATTTCCTTTTTCTATGGTAAAGGAAAGATTGTCAACAGCAGTGAGCGATCCAAATTTTTTGGTCAGGTTTGAAATGGTCAGAATATGCGACACGGTGATTGGTTTGGGTGGTTATTGAATACATGACGAAACGTATGGTTTTTTGTTACATCGTTTAGGTTTTGAAATTCCCATTTCCTACCTATTATTCCGTAACTTTGCCCTTCATTTTTAAAATAAAATTTGAAATGCAGGACGGAATTTACGCAAAAATAACGACAGAGAAAGGAGAAATCCTAATAAAACTTACTTACGATAAAACCCCAGGAACGGTTGGGAATTTTGTGGCCTTGGCCGAAGGGGATTTAGAGAACAGCGCAAAACCACAAGGAACCCCATATTATGACGGATTAAAGTTCCATAGGGTAATCCCAGACTTTATGATTCAAGGGGGAGATCCTAAAGGAACAGGTTCTGGTGGACCTGGCTATGATTTTGAAGATGAGTTTCACCCCGACCTTCGTCACGATTCACCGGGCGTACTCTCTATGGCCAATTCCGGGCCAGCCAGCAATGGAAGCCAGTTTTTTATAACCCACATCGCTACCCCGTGGCTGGATGATAAGCATACCGTATTTGGAAATGTGGTGGAAGGACAAGAGGTTGTCGATTCCGTGGCCCAAGGAAATACAATGCAAAAGGTCGAGATCATCCGAGTAGGTGAGGAGGCCGAAAACTGGAATGCTGTGGAAGCTTTTAGAAGATTTACGGGAGAACGGGAAAAGCGCATTGCTCAGATTAAAAAACAACAAGAAGACGAAATTAAGAAAGTCTCAGAAGGGTTTGATCGTACCGATAGCGGACTTCGTTATAAAATAATCAATAAGGGAACTGGGAAAAAAGCGGAAAAAGGAAAATCTGTTTCCGTTCATTACAAAGGAATGTTGATTGATGGCACTGAGTTTGACTCTTCTTATAAAAGAAAAAAGCCCATTGAATTCCCTCTCGGAAGGGGTCAAGTTATTGAGGGTTGGGATGAAGGCATCCAATTGTTGCAAGTTGGCGACAAAGCCCGGTTTGTGATTCCTTCCGACCTTGCTTATGGTGAGCGCGGGGCAGGCGGGGTTATTCCACCAAATGCAACTTTGATTTTCGATGTGGAACTGATGGATGTGAACTAATATTAGAATTCGGAATTCAGACTGAATGAAGAACTACCGCAAAGGAGGCGCAAAGCTCGCAAAGAGATTTTCTCTGCGTTCTTTGCGCCTTAGCGGTAAAATAGACTGCTCCTACAAATCAAAAAACCTTCCATTTGATATTACAGCCCATACTCGGTTTTTGGTCCTTTCGTTGCGGATTGTTGTTCATGATGTTGTCCAACGCTTCCCGAAGATCGCGCCCGTTTACCGGAATACCGTTGCCAGGGCGTGAATTGTCCATCTGTCCGCGATATACCAATTTCAGTTGCGCATCAAAAAGATAAAAATCAGGGGTGCAGGCGGCATCATACGCTTTTGCAACTTCTTGGGTTTTGTCGTATAAATATGGAAACGGATAACCGATCCGTTGGGCAGTTCGCCACATTTCCAAAGGGGAATCCTCTGGATATTTCTCTACGTCATTGCTGTTTATTGCCACAAATCCAAATCCAGGGACCCGGTAATCATTACTAATCCGAACAATTTCTTCATTCACGTGTTTCACATACGGGCAATGGTTGCATATAAACATAACCACCGTGCCTTTTTTTCCACGGACATCCTTGAGCGAAACAGTATTTAGGGTAACCGTGTCCATTAAGGTAAAATCAGGGGCTACAGTTCCCAAGGGAAGCATTTTGGATTCAGTTCTTGCCATTCTTTGTGTTTTGTTAGCTACTTTGTTTGAAGCACTAAAGTTACGGATTTTCAAAGGGTTTTCATCATTTATGAATTACGATTTACGAATTCTTTGATTGCTAAAGAATTTATAAATTGTTGCCGCTTTATTACTGCTCCCTTACTTTTAAACCAAATTCAATGATCATGTCAAGAATTGTCCTGCGTACTAATTCTTTACATCCTAATGTATAGTTACAACAACTCAATTAAAAAAACAACCCGTATGAAAAACTCATATCCCTCACTTTCCGTAGCAATAGAAGATCTTCAAAGAAATGGCTTTTCTGAAGATTTCAACCTTATCGCAGAAGGCATCGAATCCAAATCCCTCAAAAGGCAATGGAAGGCAGGCGACTTAGAGGTAGTAAAATTTTATCGGTTTGAGGGAATGACCGATCCGGGAGATAACACCATCTTATACCTGATTGAAACAACAGACGGAAGAAAAGGCCTGCTCGTTGATGTCTATGGCGCCGATCAGGGCGAAATATCCCCCGAGATGATTAAGAAACTAACCATCCACCACGATGAATAACCTTTCTTGGGAAGATTTTGAAAAGGTGGAAATGCGGGTGGGAACCATATTGGAAGTCAACGATTTCCCCACAGCCCGGAATCCATCATTTCAGCTTTTGATAGATTTTGGAAGCGAAATCGGCAAGCGCAAATCTTCAGCACAGATTACTTCGCTCTATTCAAAAGAGGAATTGATCGGAAAACAAGTTGTGGCAGTGCTCAACTTTCCAAAGAAACAAATTGCAAATTTTATAAGTGAGTGCCTTGTTCTGGGAGCTGTGGATGGCAAAGATGTAACCCTTCTGCACCCTGGGAAGGAGGTTGGGAATGGGTTGAGGGTTTT
>CAZMDY010000045.1:0-13426 GCA_964565295.1 uncultured Aequorivita sp.
TGAAGATTGTGCTGAATCCGAACAACGAAGAGGCCAGAATATTTTTGCTCGACTTGTTGCACGACCATTGGAAAATTTCAGAAGAAAAACACGATTTTTTTATCAAATTCCTTGGTGGTTCAGAGGAGGATTTACAGATAACATTAGGCGGATATGGGATTGATTTCGACCCAACACATTTTAGAGGCCTCCCGCTCTACGAAGCTTTTGAATATGCCATTCGAGCATTCGCCTTGGTCCAGTCGGCCGATGCTTATCTTTTCGGTTTTATGGACTTTGTGTTTGAATTCGGTTCCCAATCTATTGCCGACAAAGGTCAATTTTTGGATTATTGGGAAACAAAAAAAAATGCGGCATCCATTCCGGCAAGCGAAGGAGCCAATGCTGTGCAATTAATGACTATTCACAAATCCAAGGGACTGGAATTTCCGGTGGTAATCTTTCCTTTTTCCGACATCAAACTTTACGATGCGCGGTATGATACACTTTGGTATCCGCTTGATAAGGACGAATTCGAGTTTTCTGAAGCGTTTATAAACTTTAAGGAAGAAGTCAAAGATTATGGCCCGATAGGAGAGAAGCTGTATTTGGAACATCGAAGTAAATTGGAATTGGACAACCTAAACCTATTATATGTAACCCTGACCCGAGCCATTGAAAAACTATATATTTTCGCCGAAATGCCTTCGGAGCCTAAAGATGGTATTCCTTCGAATTACAATCAGTTGTTTTTGGAGTTCTTAAAAGATAGAAATTTGTGGAATGTGGATCAATACAGTTATGAATTTGGCGAAAATACAGGAAAAACCATAGAAAAAACAGATGCTTTTTTCCAAACCAATCCGCGTTTTATTTCCACCGATCCTTCTGAACACGGTCTCCATCTCGTTTCAAACGATTCAAGTTTTGTTGAATTTGAACGTGCCCATGCAATTATGGAAGGAACCTTGTTCCATGAAACAATGTCTAAAATCAAAATCCAATCCGATTTCATATTGGTTATGGAGAATTTGCAAAAACGATCCTTGCTTCTCGAAGAAGATTTCAAAACATTGAAAGACAAAATTCAATTGATCATTGAACATCCCGATCTGAAATCCCTTTTTATGGGAACGGATTCGGTCTATTGCGAAAGGGAAATCATAACATCAACTGGAGAAATAATCCGTCCGGACCGTATAAACTTCCATGTGGAAAGTTCAGCAACACTTATTGATTACAAAACTGGAATTCCACAGCCTTGGCATTCAGAACAAGTGGTGTATTATGCCGGTTCCCTTGAAGAAATGGGCTATTCCATAAAAAACATTTTTGTTGTCTATTCCGGATCGGAACTTAATGTTTTGAAAATTAAAACCTCTTAGTTCTGTTCATTGCAGCGTGTCTAAAACTGGGTTGTCCTGACGTTCTGATTGGACATCTATTTCAAATTCAAAATCTTCAATATGCCTTTCGATAGCAGGAAGAACAGCAGGAGCCACAGCCTCTATTGGACGATACAGCTTTGATGCGTCCCTGTCTTCAGGCATTAAAATGCTATACTGGTCGGACGCATTCACAAACATAAAAATAACACTCAGCAGGAAAACGATTTTTGCGACATTAAAAAATCCACCCAAAAATTTATTAAAAATCCCCAACATAGCAAAATCAGCCACCTTGGTCAATACTCTTCCCAATAGGGCAAAAAGCATAAGCACAAGAAAAAAAGTGATCAAAAATGAAATCAATCTACTGATATCTCCACTCATATTGAACCAGCGGATCAAATAGCCCTCCACAATTTCTGAAAAAAACATGGCGCAATATACTGCCACCACCAGTCCGACCAAGGAAGCAAGAGCGCGCAACAATCCTTTTTGAAATCCCATAAAAAATGCAATGACCAAAATCAAACCGATAATAAGGTCGATGGTTTCCATATCGAGAAAATTTGCATAAATATACTACTTTACAAATTCCAATTCAGCAATCAGAATCGGAAACACTATCTTTGCACCTACTAAATTTTAGAAAAATGGCGCGCGACGAACAACTGAAGGCACAGTGGGAATCTGTAGTAAACCTATTGAGCAACCGTTTTGCCGATGGCGAAATTTTGGATTTGGATGCAATCATCTATTTGGTAGGGCTGCAGGAACTTGGTCAACTGCGACGAAAGTTTAAGAAAGACGAAAAACTGAACCTGATGCACATTGCCATTTGCCGTCTTTTGGAACCTTACGGATACTATGAATTTGATTATTTTGATGAAGAAGGCTGGCCTCACTATACGGTTCTAGAACAACTTCCGCCGCTAAAAGCCGGAGAACAAAGTGTATTGATGAAGGAAGCGATCGTGCAGTATTTCATGGAGATGGAAGTGATTGATTAAATTGGTTTTGGACTTAAGAAAAAATGATAGCATTGCATTTTTAATTACTGTTTTTATTCGCACAGGATGACCGATTTTTGAAAGAGAATCAGATCGATACGTTTTACCGAAAATTTAAAAACGATTTCCTGTCAATAAATTAATTGGAGAGTTGTGTTGGAATAAATAATAACCATTCGTTAAGGCGAGGGAATAAAAAAATCAAAAATGATAGAAACCATAAAAAAGCACATTTCCGAAGTGGCCACCTTTTCTTCTACAAATAAGGAGGAAATAGAGAACTTCCGCATTAAATATCTTGGAAAAAAAGGATTGTTGAACAGCTTCTTTTCCGAGTTCAAAAATGTGCCAAATGAACAGAAAAAAGAGTTTGGACAGGTTATTAATACTTTGAAGAACGACGCCCAGAACAAGGTCAATGAATTAAAGGAAACACTGGAAAGCAAAACGGAATACAAAGGCTTGTATGGCGATCTTTCCAGACCGGGAGAAACTATGCCATTAGGGTCGCGCCACCCTATTTCCATTGTAAAGAACAGAATTATCGACATTTTTCTTAGAATCGGGTTCAACGTTTCTGAAGGCCCTGAAATAGAAGACGATTGGCACAATTTCTCGGCGCTCAACCTGCCGGAATATCATCCGGCTCGCGATATGCAGGATACGTTCTTTATCCAGACCGATCCAGATGTTTTGTTACGCACCCACACCTCCTCAGTGCAAGTGCGTTATATGGAAAACAACAAACCGCCTATCCGTACCATTTCCCCCGGAAGGGTTTATAGAAATGAAGCTGTTTCGGCCCGATCACATTGTTTTTTTCACCAAGTAGAAGGTTTATATATTGACAAAAATGTCAGTTTTGCAGATTTAAAACAAACCTTGCAATACTTCACCACCGAAATGTTCGGAAAGTCAAAAATCCGGTTGCGGCCTTCCTATTTCCCGTTTACTGAACCAAGCGCCGAAGTAGATGTGTATTGGGGCTTGGAGACAGAAACCGACTACCGAATGACGAAAGGAACGGGTTGGTTGGAAATTATGGGCTGTGGAATGGTCGATCCGAATGTGTTGCAGAACTGCGGAATCGATCCTGAAACATATTCCGGTTTTGCCCTTGGAATGGGGATTGACCGAATTGCAATGTTATTGTACCAAATTCCCGACATCCGCATGTTTGCAGAAAATGATATCCGATTCCTGGAGCAGTTTAAAAGCGTGCTATAGAGATTAATTTTATTACATTTATCATTACCGAAACAGATAAACCATGAAAAAATTTCTTGTTACCGCCCTTCTGATTATTATAGGATTGGTCTTAGCTTATTTGACTTTTATCGTTGCCGCAATCAAAATTGTAGTGGGCGCTATTTTACTGGCAATAGCAGCCATCGCACTGTTGGCTGTTTGGCTGATGTGGAAAATTAAAGATTGATCTATGCGCAAGGACATCGAAATTCCCGAAGCCACAAACGTATATATTGTGGCTAAAAAGGAATGGGATCAAGAATTCTGTAACCAGGATTGGAACATTTATGTCATAAACGATCGTGAAGATGAAATTTCCTTGGTTTTGGTTATGTCGAGAGGAAGCAGCGAAACCCAAAAAACCTCAACATTGCGTCAGAATATTGGAACAATGTTACCCAAATCTTCTGTAAAAATTGAATTGATCATGCCAGAGGTTTTGAGCTTTACAAATGAATATCTGATTACTTTCTTTGCTGAAAACAAGCTTTTTGAAAGAAAATTCACCTTCGATCCAAACCAAATTTCAGAAGAGAACACCATGGAGCTTCCGGTTTTGGGGGGTGAAGGGGTACTGGCGAAATGAAAATAGAATGCTTCAAGTAAAAATAAATTCCTTTTCCTATTCCCAAGGAACTACCCTAAAGAATATTCATTTTGGGCTGAAACCAGGTGAACACCTCAGTATTCTCGGAGAAAGCGGTTGCGGAAAATCCACGCTGTTACATATAGTGTACGGATTGCTTCATTTAGAAGATGGGAGTATTTCGTATAATGGGAAGAAATTGCTCGGTCCAAGTAAAACCCTAATCCCGGGAGAATTGTTTATGAAGCTTGTTGCGCAGGAATTCAACATAATGCCCTTTTCCACAGTTTCAGAAAATTTGGGCGCACATCTTTCCCGCTTCGACCACATAAATGACGAAAAACGCATTGTCGAATTGCTTGAAGTAATCGAAATGGGTGATTATAAAAATGTGATGGTCAAAAATTTGAGTGGAGGTCAAAAACAGCGGGTTGCACTGGCAAAGGCATTGGCCAATGAACCTGAAATTCTTTTGCTGGACGAACCTTTTAGCAACATCGATTCCTTTCGGAAAAATAAGTTGAGGCGAAAACTTTTCAATCATCTAAAGAAAAAAAACATCGGTTGCATAATTGCCACCCACGACAGCGGAGAAGCCTTAGCTTTTTCAGATGAAATCATAATACTGAGAAACGGAACCACAGAATTGCAGGGACCTGCCGAAGAAGTCTATCGAAATGTTGCCGATGAATATCAGGCCAGTTTTTTTGGCGATGTCAATCTGCTCCCCAAAAGTTTGTTTTTTCCTGAAAATACAGATGAAAAGATCATCGTTTTTCCCCATCAGTTGAAGATTTCAACCCAAAAAAATGCAAGTTTAAAGGTTATGGTAAGGCAGAGTTATTTCAAAGGGAGCCATTTTCTGATCGAGGGAAATGATGGCGGTAAACAAATTTTTTTTGAAAGTCCAATAAAGTTGGAGCAAGGTCAGATTTATTGGTTGGAATACACATCTGCCGTAAATAAAAATCATGATGGAATTCCGCCGACTTTTGAATATTAATTTCTTAAATTTAACCAAAAGCTATTAATATCATTTTCGATGGATTGGATGTTATTCCTTGAAATTTTCTATATACTGTTAGTAATTTTTGTCTGTATCCGAGTAATCTACGATACCCAAAGTACTACAAAGACCTTGGCCTATCTGTTGGCGGTAATATTTCTGCCCTTCATCGGAATGATCATTTATTTTACGGTCGGCATCAATTACCGGAAACGGAAAATCTACAGTAAAAAAATCTTTGATCCCAACGACAAAGAAAAAATAAGGGATAGGATTCTTTTCGATTCCGATGCTATTTATTTCAGTAGAAAGGAGTCGTTGAAAAATTATAGAAAACTGTCGTTGCTTATCCTCAACCAGACTATGAGCCCTATAACCGGGAACAACGAAGTGACGGTTCTGCAAAATGGCGAGAATAAGTTTCCAAAAGTTTTTGAGGCAATCAGAAATGCGAAGGACCATATCCATATAGAATATTATATTTTTATGGGAGATACAATAGGTTGCCAAATAATCGACCTATTGATCGAAAAAGCGAATGAAGGTGTAAAAGTTCGATTTATTTATGACGATTTCGGCAGCAGGGATATTCGCAAAAAGCAGGTTCCCAGGTTATTGGAGGCTGGCGTTGAAGCTTTTCCTTTTTATAAAATAAAACTCATCGGTTTCGCAAATAGGATAAACTACCGCAACCATCGAAAAATCATAATCATAGACGGAAGTATTGGGTTTGTCGGTGGGATCAATGTTTGCGATAAGTATATCAATTCTTCCGAGGATAAACAGAAACTTTTCTGGCGGGACACGCACGTAATGATCCAAGGCCCGGCGGTGAAGTCCCTACAGTACATTTTTATAGGAGATTGGAATTATTGTTCAGGAAGCCTTATAAAGCCAGACATTCATTATTTTCCAGAAACCGTCAAGAAAGACCCAAATGAAGGAAAAGTAGTTCAGATTGCTTTTAGCGGCCCCGATTCCGACACGCCTTTGATTGAACAAACAGTAATGCAGGCCATTAATCAGGCACAGGATGAAATTCTTATCACAACACCTTATTTTATTCCTGGTCAAAGCTTGCTTGACAGCCTGACAGTTGCGGCATTTAGCGGAACAAAGATCAAATTGTTGGTTCCAGGAATTTCGGATTCCCATTTGGTCAATTTTGCTGCCCAGTCGTATTATGGCCGACTTTTGCGGGCTGGAGCCGAGATATATTGTTACCAAAAAGGATTTGTGCATGCTAAAACGATGGTCGTGGACCAAAATCTAGCAATGGTGGGAACGGCCAATATGGACATTCGAAGTTTTGAACTTAATTTTGAAGTAAATGCTATTATTTACGACGAAGAAGTGGCCAAGGAATTGGCAAGCACGTTTTATGAAGACATAAAATTTTCGGCCAAACTGGATTATGAACAATGGAAGAAACGCCCTCCAGCAATCCGATTGATGGAAAAAATCGCCGGTCTGCTTTCACCGATGATGTAACCAGTTCTTTCTTGGGAAATATCCCTTATAACATTTACAGAAAGATTAACCCGTGTGGGTAGCGCACTCAATATCTTTGTCGGGCAATAATAAATTATTCGTGAGATTCTCAAAAACCAATCTATCTACCACCGTTAGTGATCTATCGGATTTTTTAAAAAGCACCGATTTTTCAAAGGCAATTCTTCTTGCAATTGCTCTTACCATCCCAATAATAATAGGAGTTCAGTTTGAAGCTCTCGATATTGGCATTATAGTTACTCTGGGCGCTATGCTAGCTTCTCCAAGCGATGCAAGTGGAAGCATAAAACACAAAATAACTGGTATTCTTCTCGCTGCGCTATTGGCTATGATTGTAAGTTTTATTGGTGCTTACCTTCATTTTTCACTGTGGTTTTTATTTCCCATTTTGGGGATTTTGATTTTCAGTATTTCCTATATTTCAATTTATGGGTTTCGTGCTTCTCTCATTAGTTTTTCCGGACTTTTTGCATTAGTGCTTAGTTTTGCACCTGTTTCAGCCGAAATACAGCCTTATGAAAGGGTATTGTTGATCGGGCTCGGCGGAGTTTGGTATGCTTTTTTGGCTCTGGTCAGGCACTATATCTTTCCCAATGCGCCAACTGAATTCTACTTATCGAAAACATTGGATCTAACAGCTGACTATTTGCGCACACGAGGAAACTTGGTGTCCGAAACTAACGACCGGAGCAAACTTTTAAAGGAATTGATGTTTCTCCAAACTGAACTTACCGCGATCCACGAAACACTTCGGGACATATTGATTTCCAGAAGAAAGGGCTCCGGAAAATCGGGATATGAAGGAAAACGTGTTCTTATATTTGCCCAATTGGTCGATATACTTGAACTCGCAATGGCCAATCCCGTAAACTATTCCAAAACTGATGAGCTTTTCAAGGAAAAACCAAAACAAATGGCCGATTTTCAAGGATTGCTCTTTGCCATGAGCAACCAATTGAAGGCCATTTCCAATAATTTATCTACGCCAAAAAAACTTCAAGAGAATACGGAAATTGAAGGTTTTAAAAAGCAGCTGAATTCTTATATTTTGGATTATGAACTGGTGGATACGTTTAGTGAAAATTGGCTGATGCTAAAAAACCTCTTAAAATATCAAAATGAACAGGCAAATAAAATAGAAAAAATAGAATGGCTCTTAAAGAATCCTGCGAAAAAGGAAATTTTATCCATTAACAGTAAGGAGAACCGAAAATTCTTGACCAAACAGAATTATGATCTCGAGGTTTTAACGGAAAATTTTAACCTGCGTTCTGCTATTTTTCGACATTCGCTTCGGATTGCAACCGTTTCAATAATTGGTTTTGGAGTGGGAATATTGTTTTCCGTACAGAATCCATATTGGATCATGCTCACATTGATCGTAATTATGCGACCTACATTCGGCCTGACCAAAACACGATCCCAACAACGAACCATTGGAACTTTGATAGGCGGGGCATTGGCTGTGGGAATTGTTCTGTTGACGCAGAACACTACGGTTTATGCTATTTTGGCAATAATATCCCTGGTGATCGGTTTTTCCATGGTTCAGCGAAACTTTAAGGCAGCGGCCGTTTTCATTACATTGTCCGTCGCATTCATTTATGCCCTTGTGGAACCCAATGTTTTTGATGTTATTCAATACCGGGTTGTGGATACACTTATTGGTGCCGGGCTGGCAATACTTGGAAATCTATTCCTATGGCCTGCTTGGGAAGTACAGAGAATCCAAAAAACTCTTTTGAACACCTTTAAGGCACAGCGCCTTTATTTAAAAGAAATAATTAGATTATACAACACCAAAGGAACCGTTCCGCTGCAATACAGAGTCTCCAGAAAAGAAGCCTTTTTGGCTATGTCCGACCTAAGCTCTGCGTTTCAGAGGATGGCGCAAGAACCGAAATCGCAACAAAAAAACATTGATAAAATATATGAGATTGCAGTTTTGAACAACACGTTTCTTTCTTCATTGGCGTCGCTTGGAACTTATATAGCAAACCATCCTACTACTCCTGCATCCGAGAATTTTAATATAGTGGCACAAAGAATAGTCCAAAATCTCAAAAACGCCGAAGAGATCGTTTCTACAAAAATTCCAGTGGAATTAACCTTGACACCCGACGCAGTTGAGAATATTTTCGAAACTACATTTGGTGAGTATCAAAATTTTCCAGTTGGCCAATCCCATTTTGCGGATTTTAATTTAGAAGCAGAGGAGGCCCACTTGGTTCTTGAGCAGTTGAAATGGTTATTGGCAATGAGCAAAAAAATGCCAGAACTTTTGCGCAAAATTCAATTTGAATGATTTTTATTTTACGTCCAATATTTTGACGGGATTGCCATTCACAACAAAAGTTTCACCCTTTCTTTTTCCCAAAAGCAACAAACCAACTGGCGAATTGAGCGCAACACTATGATAATCCACCCCATGAACGGTTGATTTGCCTATAGAAAGACTAATAAAATAGTTCAGTTGATCCGTCAGCACCAAACTTCCTAACCGAATATATTCTGAACTGGTATCTACCTCGATTCGTTTTAGGATTTTAAAAAGTTTTTCAATCTCAAGAAGCTGTTTTCCCGAGCTTTCCCTTTCTATTTGAGCCATGGCTCTTGCTGTTTCGTGCTTGTCGCCACTACTGTTTTTTGATTCTTCAAAAAGGGATTCTTCCACATTTGAGATGGCTTTTTTTATTTTAAAATACCGAAGTTCCAACTGTTTCATGCAAAAGTTCAGAAGTTTCGTTTTAAGAATTATATCTGTCATTGCTTTTTTATTTTTGTAGCTGGTTCTGTTTTCTTTTTTTCTAAGGAAAATGGCCCGAAATATCGCATTTGTCTGAGGATCCAATCAGTCCGTTTTGCTATATATGACCCAGGAGGATTAGCACTATAGCGTTGTGGACTTGGCAAAATGGCGGCAAGAGCAGCTGCATTTTTCGCAGAAAGATTCTTCGCCGATTTTTGAAACCAAAATTGGGAAGCCGCCTCCGCCCCAAAAACACCATTTCCCATTTCAATGCTGTTTAAATAGATTTCCAAAATGCGCTCTTTGCTCCAAAGAGTTTCAATTAGCAATGTAAAATAGGTTTCCATCCCTTTTCGCAACCAAGAACGGTCGGGCCACAGAAAAACATTTTTAGCAGTTTGTTGGGAAATAGTGCTTCCGCCTCTTATTCTTTTGCCTTTTTTATTGTGTTCTATCGCTTTTTCTATCGCTTCTCGGTCGAATCCGCTGTGCTGTAAAAAGGTTTGATCTTCAGCACAGATAACAGCAAGTTGAAGATTTGTCGGGATTTCCTCTATCGGAATCCATTTGTGGTGGATTTCCTCTATCGGAATCCATTTGTGGTGGATTTCCTGACCGCTTCCTTCCATTGATCGGATTGCCATTAGTGCAGTGTAGGGAACTGGAACAAATTTGTAGACCAAAACCCATAGCACGGTGATTCCCACGAACCAAAGGGAAGCTTTAAAAATGAACTTGAGTATTTTCTTGATCATATCAATTTCCGCCATATTGAAGCGGGAACCAAAGTTAATTATCGCTTAATCCTGCTAATTTCTCCCCAATGAAACTTCCGATTGCCACACCCATTCCGCCAAGGCGAATTCCACAAAACACATTTTTTGAAATTGCTTTTACAATAGGGTTCTTTTTATTTCCGACTCCCATTATTCCACTCCATCTTTGTTCTATTTCGGCTGGTTGGTTGGGCAGGATCACGGTTTTGAGTAAATCGTCCAATTTATTTTGAACCAATTCCGTCAATTCCATTTCGGTAGTTTCCTCCTCTTTGATATCGAGGTTTCTTCCTCCGCCAAATAGAATCCGGTTTTCAATATTCCTAAAATAATAGAATCCTTTTTCCAAATGGAAAGTTCCTTTTATTTTTAAATTAGGGATCGGTTTGGTTACTAAAACCTGGGCTCGGGCGGGTTTGACATCTTCTTTCAAAAACTGTTGTGCAAAACCATTGGTGGCAATGAACACTTTTTTGACCTTAATTTCTTCCGCTGAGTTTAACTGAAGTGAAACAGAACTTCCGGTGTCAGAAATAGAAGTGATCTCGGAACAGTTTAGAATTAAAATATTCTCTTTTGAACATTTTTTGAGTAAACCGAGCATCATTTTGCCGGTGTCGATTTGTCCCTCAAATTTACTGAAAATCAATTTCGATTGGATATTCCGAAATCCAAAACGATTTTCTTCTTCATAGAAAACAGGTGATCTAAAAATGGGCTCCAACAATTGGTTTACATAAGCCATTCTTTCAATACAGGTTTCGTACAATTCTGGATCTTCATTTATAAAAAGTTCGAAGCCGCCAAATTCTTTATAATCCAATTGTTCGTCACCCAGAATATTGCGCAGCGTTCTTAACCCCAATATGCGGTCGTGGACGAGCTTTACCACTACTTCTTCTGAGTGGGTTTTTAAATCATCTAAAATTTCAGAAATACTCCCAAAACAGGCAAAACCTGCATTTTTGGTGCTCGCCCCACTGGGAAGTCTTCCCCGTTCAAAAACGACAATCTTGGCAGAGGGATGCTTATTTCGAAGAGCCAGAGCACAGTTCAGCCCTACAATTCCGCTTCCAATTATGGCAAAATCAATATTGGAAAGCCAAGTGTGTTTTTCCCAAAAGCTAAAGTTCATCGTGTTCGATTTTACCACAAATATACTTATCAATTCCCTGCTTAGATCCTAAGGTTGGGAATTGTGGCATAAAAAAACACCAATTTCCATTCTTGGATGAAAATTGGTGTTTTAACTATTAAAGTGTTCACAAAAGCTTAATCTGCTTCTGGTTCTTTCATTTTAAAAGTGTTCATAAAAGCTGTGGTGTAGTTGCCCGCAATATAATCGGGTTCATCCATTAGCTGGCGGTGGAAGGGAATTGTGGTTTTAATTCCTTCGATCACAAATTCATCCAATGCCCGTTTCATCTTGCTGATTGCCTCTTCCCTTGTCTGGGCGGTGGTTATTAGTTTTGCGATCATGGAATCGTAGTTTGGAACGATGGTATAGCCTGCATAAACGTGCGTGTCCAAACGAACTCCGTGTCCGCCGGGCGCATGGAGAACAGTAATTTTCCCTGGTGAGGGCCGGAAATCATTGTAAGGATCCTCTGCATTGATCCGACATTCTATTGAATGGAGCTGTGGCGTGTAATTTTTTCCAGAAATCGGGATTCCTGCTGCTACGAGGATTTGTTCACGAATCAGATCGTAGTCAATAACTTGTTCTGTAATAGGATGTTCCACTTGGATCCGGGTATTCATTTCCATAAAGTAGAAATTTCGGTGTTTGTCCACTAAAAATTCTATGGTCCCAGCTCCTTCATATTTGATAAATTCAGCTGCTTTTACGGCAGCATTTCCCATATCGGTTCGTAGTTTTTTGGTCATAAACGGACTTGGGGTTTCCTCGGTAAGTTTTTGATGTCTTCGTTGAATAGAGCAATCACGTTCGCTGAGGTGGCAGGCTTTTCCAGTGCTATCTCCAATAATTTGGATTTCAATATGGCGCGGATCCTCGATAAGTTTTTCCATATACATACCGTCATTGCCAAAAGCTGCAGCGGCTTCTTGTTTTGCGCTGTCCCATGCCTTTTTTAGATCTGATTTTTTCCAGACCTCGCGCATACCTTTTCCTCCTCCTCCCGCAGTTGCTTTTAGCATAACGGGATAGCCTATTTCATCGGCGACTTTTTCGCATTTTTCGAATGATTCTATGATTCCGTCGCTCCCGGGAACTGTGGGAACGCCGGCAGCCTTCATTGTGGCTATGGCAGAAGCTTTATCGCCCATTCTGTCTATCATTTCGGGGGAAGCCCCGATGAACTTTATATTGTGTTCTTGACAGATTTTTGAAAATTTGGAGTTTTCGGATAAAAACCCATAACCAGGATGAATGGCATCCGCGTTTGTTATTTCGGCGGCGGCAATTATACTGGACATTTTTAAATAGCTCAAATTGCTCGGCGGAGGGCCTATACAAACTGCCTCGTCTGCAAAACGCACATGGAGGCTTTCCTCATCGGCCGTTGAATAGACCGCAACGGATTTTATGCCCATTTCGCGGCAGGTGCGGATAATTCGCAACGCAATTTCTCCTCTATTTGCAATCAATATCTTTTTAAACATAGCTTTTCTGAAATATCAAAAGGCAAATTCCATATCCAAATCGTTTCGGATATGATATTTATTATTTGAGGTTATACTAAGACGGATCTATTAGAAATAAGGGCTGGTCGAACTCTACCGGCGAGGAGTCATCCACCAGTACTTTCACGATTTTTCCGGATACTTCACTTTCAATTTCATTGAAAAGTTTCATTGCTTCGATAACGCAAAGCACATCTCCGGATTTTATAGTGTCGCCTACTTCTACAAAAACATCTTTGTCGGGAGCGGGTTTTCTATAAAAAGTACCTATAATTGGAGATTTGATAGTGAGATATTTGGTCTCTGCACTTTCTGGCTGTGGCTCTTGTTGCGATGGGGCGGGAGCAGCTTGTTGTTGCTGCATGGGCATTTGTGGTTGGGGAGCCATGGTTGGAATTTGTTGAATATACGTGGTCTCACCCTTTCCATCGCTGGATCCTGTTTTTATTGTGATCTTAATGTCCTCGGTTTCAAGTTTTACTTCGCTGGCACCACTTTTTGCCACAAACTTGATTAAGTTTTGAATGTC
>CAZMDY010000046.1:0-13411 GCA_964565295.1 uncultured Aequorivita sp.
ATCTGAACACTATTATTTCAGGATTTGACCCGCACAGCAATTATTTTGCGCCACCAGATAAAGATCGCTTCGACCTTCAAATGTCAGGCAAACTTGAGGGAATAGGGGCGCGGCTTCAAAAAAAGAACGATTATATAACCGTAATTGAAATCATCAGTGGCGGCCCCGCTTGGAGGAGTGAGCTGATAGAAGTTGGCGATGCAATTTTAAAAGTAAGGCAAGATGACGAAAAAGAAGGAGTGAGTATAGTAGGAATGCGAATCGACGATGCCGTAAAACTGATTAAGGGGCCCAAAGGGACCAACGTTACACTTACCATTAGAAATGTGGACGGAACCATTTCCGATAAAACCCTGACCCGAGATGTGGTGGAATTGGAAGAAACCTATGCCAAGTCCTCCATAGTGGTGAGTGAAGGCCATAAGTTTGGTCTTATAAACTTGCCACAGTTTTATTTCGATATGGAAAACTATAAAGAGCGTAACGCAGCTTCCGACACCAGAAAGGAAATAATGAGATTAAAAGAAGCCGGAATGGAAGGCTTGGTTTTGGACCTGCGGAATAATGGTGGTGGATCTTTACGCACTGCGATAGATATAGTGGGACTTTTCTTGGAAAACGGCCCTGTGGTCCAAGTAGCTTCAGCAAAACAAAAAGAGGTGCTTGAATCAAGAAATAATGGAATCGTTTGGGAAGGGCCATTAGTGATTTTGGTCAATGAACTTTCAGCCTCCGCATCTGAGATTTTGGCAGCAGCGATGCAGGATTATAAACGGGCGATAATCATCGGGAGCAAACAGACCTACGGTAAAGGAACGGTTCAAAATTTGGTGGATCTGAACCAGTGGCTGCGCAATAATAACATGGGTGATATGGGCGCATTAAAAATCACATCACAAAAATTCTATCGGGTAAATGGAGGATCTACCCAGTTGGAAGGGGTAAAAAGTGATATAGTGATGCCCGATAGGTATAGCTATATCGATATAGGGGAGAAGGATTATGACAATCCATTGCCTTATGACAAAATTGCTCCAGCAAAATATAAACTGTGGGATGGATTCCTTAATTACGATGAAATCATTAAAAAAAGCAACGACAGAATAGTCAAAAACAGACAACTGGATTTGATCGATGATAATGCGAAATGGATAAAATCACGCAGAGACGAAAAAGAAGTCAATTTAAATTATGAGGCATACAAAGCAGAAGTAGCGCTTCGAAAAGAAGAAACCAAACGTTTCGATTCCATTGATAAATATAACAACAATTTAAAATTTGAATCCCTTCCGTATGAAATTGCCCTAATCGCAAAAGATTCCACACTCTTGGAAAAACGCGAAAGATGGCACAAAAACCTTAGCAAGGATGTTTATGTGGAAGAGGCCATAAATGTGTTGGAGGATATGAAATTGAGCAATGCAAAAGCAGATAAAGTCGCTGATATCAAAAATTGATTTTCGGCAGCAAACCATAAAACGAGCAGGTCTACTTTCACAGTAATTTTAGAATGTTTTTTTGAACCTCATGACTTAGGCGAAAAAAAACATTAAATTTGAAATGTGAAAAAATCCAACTCTTTAACAGGAATTGCGCTCCAAAAGTTCAAGAACAACTTTTGGGGCGTTTTCAGTTTTGGATTTCTAGTAGTCTGTGTTCTACTGGCTATTTTTGCCTACTCCTTAGCTCCTGATGATTCCAGAAATGCCAACCAAATGCATCTTTCAATCCACTCCCAGAACCCCGGATTCACAGTGCAAATGTTGACCATTCCGGCTAAACTTGAAGAAGAGAATGCTCTTTCTGTGTTCTTTTTTGGAAGAAAAAATGTGGATACAGAAATTCCAATTTCCGATTTTTCAGTTAAGGCAAATACTATACAAGTTACAGAATATACACCTGATGGGTTGGGGGGACTTCAGAAGGAATATCCACTTTTATTATTTCCTGACGTCCCTACTGCAGATCTAATTCCAGATCAATACATTTCAAAAAAGAAATTCCTTTTGGGAACGGACAAATATGGGCGAGATCTTTTAAGCAGAATGTTGATAGGTCTGCGCATTTCACTTGCAATTGGTTTTGTTGCCGTGTTTATTTCATTGGTAATAGGGATTTCATTGGGAGCAATTGCTGGTTATTTTGGCGGTAGGGTAGATGCAGCCATCATGTGGCTGATCAATGTAACTTGGTCTATCCCCACTTTATTATTGGTAATCGCGATCACTTTAGCATTGGGGAAAGGTTTTTGGCAAGTTTTCATAGCCGTTGGATTGACGATGTGGGTTGAAGTTGCGCGTGTTGTCCGAGGACAAGTAATGGGAATAAAGCAAATGCAGTATATAACGGCCGCCCAGGCTCTTGGTTATACGGATTTGAGGATTATTGTAAAACATATACTTCCCAACAGTATGGCTCCGGTCATTATAATTTCAGCTGCAAATTTTGCGAGTGCCATCTTGATAGAAAGCGGACTTTCCTTTCTTGGTATTGGAGCGCAGCCACCAACTCCGAGTTGGGGCGGAATAATAAAGGACCATTATGCCTATGTCATTCTTGGAAAACCCTTTTTGGCCCTAATCCCGGGACTGGCAATTATGAGCTTGGTAACTGCGTTTATGCTTATGGGCAATGCGCTTAGAGATGCCATGGACGTTCGAAATTAATGTTTAGAGTTAAGAATGGTAGAAATTTGCCGCATCCAACTTTACGAAAATAAATAGTAGGATCGTAAAGCCCCACAGCGCAGATCCGCCATAGCTAAAAAAGGGAAGCGGAATCCCTACGGTGGGAAAAATGCCTGTGACCATACCAATATTCACAAAAAAATGTATAAACAATATGGAAGCTACACAATATCCATAAACTCTTCCAAACTGGTTCTTTTGTTTTTCGGCTCTATAAATAATCCGAGTTATTAAAGCGACAAACAGTAATATGACCACCATGCTACCTACGAATCCCCACTCTTCACCCACGGTGCTGAATATATAATCTGTATGCTGTTCTGGAACAAAGTTGCCCTTGGTTTGTGTGCCCTGTGTCCAGCCTTTACCAAACCATCCGCCATTGCTGATTGCAATTTCACTTTGATGGGTGTTATAACCTATTCCGCGTGCATCCACCTCCTTCCCCAAAACAAGATTGAAACGGTCCCTATGGTGCTGTTTAAAGACAGTGTTGAAAATATAGTTTACAGAAAAGGCAAAAACAACACATGTTAAAATGGCCAAAATAAATTTAAATACTTTTGGCCTTCGTTTTCTGTTTTTCAAAAAAATTATGCCAGAAATGGCTATTACACCAACTACAACCCACACTGGACCAATGGCCAAAGTAGAAACAAACAAAATGGAAGCAAAAAGTCCAAGAAGAAGGTATGAACCGTGCAAACCTTCGCGATATAGCGGAAAAACAAAAGCGGCATAGACCAAAACGCTTCCCGGATCGGGTTGTAGCAAAATCAAAAGAGTAGGGACTGCCAGGATCAGAAAGGCTCCCATTTGGTGTTTAAACTCGCCTATGTTTGTTTGGATATCACTGACGTATTTAGCAAGAGCGAGGGCAGTGGTCGCTTTTACAAATTCACTTGGTTGAATACTGAAAACTCCAAAATCATACCATGCGGTCGTTCCCGCAATGGTCCGCCCAAACACGAACAGGCCAATAAGGGAAAGAATGGAAATAATATAAATTACACTTGCAAATCGTTCATAAAACTTCGCTTCTATTGCCAAGACAAAAATGATCAGAAGCGTGCTGAATCCGATCCACATCATCTGTTTTCCGTACACTTGGGAAAAATCGAAATAACCGTTCGCGGTATCGCTCAGAGAGGCGGAATAAATATTTACCCACCCCATGCCTACTAAGGCGATGTATATAAAGATAGTCAACCAATCAAATCGCAAATATGTTTTGCCTACAGCCATTAATCATTGATGGTAAAAGGTTTGTCACTATACGGTTTTGCATATTCCGCTTCCAAGCTTCCTTCGAGAATATATTTTTCCATATCCGTTCTGGTAATTTGCCCCTTTATATACTTCTCTATCATTAGTCCCGCAATTCTTCCCGCCCATCTGGAACCCCAATGCCCATTTTCAACAAATACTGCAATTGCAATGGACGGATTGTCCTTTGGTGCGAAAGCTACAAAAATGGAATGATCCGTGAGCTGAACGCGTTTTCCGTCAATTCGGGTATAATTTTCTGCAGTTCCGGTCTTACCACAAATTTCTATTTCCGGAATACGGATGGATCGTGCCGTTCCTTGCTCATAGACTTGAAACATTCCCTCTACAACGGGCTCAAAGTGTTCCACGTCAATTGTAGTTTTGTGCTTTTCCAAAAACTTATTGGGAATGGTATCGGGTCCGATTATATTTTTAATGATATGGGGCGTATAATAATAACCTCGATTGGCAATAACTGCCGTTACGTTAGCCATCTGTATTGGGGTCATCAATACTTCTCCTTGACCTATGGCGTTCGAAATGGTAGCCAATGAAGACCATCGGTGTTGTGGATACTGATGAACTTTGTTGTAATATTCGGAACTAGGAATATTGCCCCGCCTCCCAGATGGAAGATCGTAGCCAAGAAAATTTCCAAGTCCAAAACTCATTAAATGATCCCTCCAATGGTCGATACCCTCTTGGGGAGTGGAATATTTATCGATAATGTTTTTATAGACCACACAAAAGTAAGTGTTGCACGAATTCGCAATTCCAGAAATCAGTGCAGTACGACCGCGATGGTGACATCTGAGAATTCTTCGGCCAAAATGGAACCCTCCTTGACAATTGACAACTTGGTTCAGGGAAACAGCATTTTCTTCCAATCCAATTAATGCGGTAAGCGCCTTAAAAGGGGATCCAGGGGGATATTCGCCCATCAACACTCGGTCGTATAAAGGCTTTCTAATGGTGTCATACCATAATGTTGTAAAGTTCTTGGAACGATCCCTACCCACCAATAGGGCAGGGTCATAGCTTGGGGCAGAAACGAGAGCCAAAATTTCTCCCGTTTTGGGTTCGATGGCGACAATTCCTCCGCGCTTGTTCACCATCAGGTCCTGTCCATATCTTTGGAGATCGGCATCGATGGTCAATTGTATATCGTGCCCACGAATTGGTAGCGTGTCGAAACTTCCTTCTTTGTATGGGCCAATTTCGCGGTTGAATCTATCTTTTTGAATATATTTCACCCCTTTTTTACCACGAAGAACCGCTTCGTATTCTTTTTCTACCCCAGCAGTTCCAATCAATTCTCCCATTTGGTAGTAAGGATTTTTTTCAATAATAGCATTGTTGACCTCGGCAATATAGCCCATTATATTTGCGGAATGGTCCACTTGATAATCTCTTAAAGATCGCCTTTGAATATAAAATCCTTCGTATTTGAACATTTTTTCCGATAAGGACGCATAATCGGCTTTGTTTAGTTGGGGCACCACCACCGACGGTAATCGAGGGGAATATACCCTTGCCCTATGTAGGATTTCCTTAAACTCTTCTTTCGATATTTTCAAAAGTCTGCAAAATTCCAAAGTGTCCAATGGTTTTACGTCCTTTGGAATCACCATTACATCATACGAAGGTTGATTGGAAACCAAGAGTTTGTTGTTCCTGTCAAACATATAGCCCCGTTGAGGATAATCATATATAATCTTTATTGCGCTGTTTTGCTCAAGTGAGTCCGACGACACTTCAATTACCTGTAAATAGAAGAGCCGTGCGGTAAATAGAATACCACTTAAAAGTACGATGGCGAGAAGCACAACTTTTCTCATGGCGATGATTTTTTTGTAAACAAAATTAAGCTTCCGAGAATCAGAACTACAGTGAAAATTCCTGAAAACAAAGTGGATTTCAACACAAGAATAATCTGATGGAAACTAAATATTTCAAGCGCAAACATTACCAAATGGTGTATAAAAACAATAGATGCTACATAGGTAAGCCGTTCTGAAGCTGCGGCAGTTTTTAGTTTAATGTTATTATGCTCGTAGCTGAATCCAAACGAATATTTTAATACTGATGGGCGAATATAGGCCGCAAAAGTGCAGGCCGCTGCGTGGACTCCACCTGAATCTTCAAAAATATCCACCGAAAGACCGAGCAAAAATCCCAAAAAAATTAGAAGCGATTGATTTCCGGTAGTTGGATATAATAGAATAAAAAGAATGTAAACATACGGATTCACATATCCAGCCAGGTTAATGTTGTTCAACAAAAAAACCTGTACCAACACCAGCAGTAAAAAACGGGCAAAATTCAATGTGATTTCGTTACTCTGCATCTTCAACTTCTTTTTCCAATGTCAGAATTTCTTCAGCGTGATGGTTCTTGATCAAATAAACATATTTCAGGTCGGTCATGTCATTGAACAAATTGACGTTTACATAATAGTAATTGTCATCTCGGTCAGCATTAAAGTCCCGTACAGTCCCTATCGGAATCCCTTCAGGAAATATGGTTGATCTTCCTCCGGTAACTATGGTGTCGCCTATTTCTATTTGTGCCAATCGGGGAATGTCTATAAGTTGCACAACATTGGGGTCCTTGGTGTTCCAAATCAAGGTGCCAAAATGATTCGATTTTTTTAACTGTGCATTGATTCTACTATTCGTGTTCAAGATGCTCTGAACGGTCGCATAGTTTTCTGAAATGTTACTGACAATTCCCACTATTCCCCGGGTGGAAACTACCCCCATGTCAGCAGTTAGGCTGTCCGATCTCCCCATGCCTAAGGTAATATGGTTTTTGGTCTTGGAATAATTGTTGTTTATAACGGTAGCCGCCACATATCGAAATTTCGGCATCGAGGTTGTATCCAAATCTGGGGAAAGTTCCGAATTTCTATATTTTTCCAACTTTCGTCGCAACATAAGATTTTCTTCGTGCAATTTTTTGTTTGATAGGTTGAGGGAAAAATAATCGGTAAGATTGGTTTTAATGCTATACAACCCTCCGGTAACTGCATTGGCAGAACTTATGAATTTGTGGTTGTGATAGTTGTGGGTCTGAATAGTCAGTAGTACAGAAATAACAAAAAGCACAGAAAACAACAGGGTATTTTTGTTTCGGATGAAAAAGTAGATAATCTGCTGCATCGCCGTTCGTGCTTATTCTTTTTTTGGATTTGGGGCGCAATGGTATTTGTATTTCATTTAGGATAGAATTTACGCCGATAGATCAGGTAATCCAAAATTGTTTATTTCATCAGTACGCTTTTGTATTTGTTCAAATTCTTCAAACAGATCCCTGTTCCTCGAACCACTGCTCGAAGTGGATCCTCTGCTATATAGACTGGAAGGTCCGTTTTTTGGGAAAGGCGTTTGTCCAAACCGCGTAACATGGATCCTCCTCCGGCCAAATAAATACCAGTGTTATAAATATCAGCTGCAAGTTCAGGCGGAGTTTGTGAAAGCGTTTCCATAACGGCATCCTCAATGCGAAGAATGGATTTGTCCAGAGCCTTTGCTATTTCCCGATAGGAAGTCTGTACTTGTTTGGGCTTCCCCGTTAGAAGGTCGCGGCCTTGAACGTCCATCTCATCGGGTGGGACTTCAAGATCCTCTGTTGCTGCACCAATTTGTATTTTGATTTTTTCAGCTGTTCTTTCACCTATATAGAGATTGTGCTGGGTACGCATATAGTACACAATATCGTTGGTAAAAACATCTCCAGCAATTTTCACGGATTTGTCACACACAATACCTCCGAGGGCGATAACGGCAATTTCCGTGGTTCCGCCTCCGATATCCACGATCATGTTTCCTTTAGGTTGCATAATGTCCACACCAATTCCAATTGCGGCGGCCATAGGCTCATGGATCAGATAGACCTCTTTCCCATTTACCCTTTCAGCGCTTTCCTTTACTGCTCTCATCTCCACTTCCGTAATTCCGCTCGGAATACAGATCACCATTCGCAGGGAGGGTTTTAACCATCTTTTCTTCAATGCTGGAATGTCATTGATAAACATGTTTATCATCTTTTCACTGGCATCAAAATCAGCAATAACCCCATCTTTTAAGGGGCGTATGGTCTTTATGTTCTCATGCGTTTTTCCCTGCATCATGGCTGCCTCACGGCCAACGGCAATTATCTTGCCCGTAGTGCGGTCGCGTGCAACAATGGACGGGGCATCCACTACTACCTTGTCATTATGGATGATCAAGGTATTGGCGGTCCCTAAGTCGATAGCTATTTTTTCAGTTAGGAAGTCAAAAAATCCCATATTCTTTTATCGTGGTGTTGAGGGTTAACGCTATAACTTTGATAGAAACAAATGTAATTAAATTTAATGCTTAAAATGTCGAATTCCTGTAAATACCATGGACATTTCATGCTTGTTGCAATAATCAATACTTAAGTCATCCTTGATCGATCCTCCTGGTTGGATAACCGATTTTATCCCGGCTTGGTCGGCAATTTCAACACAATCTGGGAATGGAAAAAATGCATCGCTTGCCATAACTGCTCCTTCTAAATCAAAATTGAATGACTTGGCCTTGGCTATGGCTTGGTTGAGAGCATCCACCCGGCTTGTCTGTCCGGTACCACTGGCAAATAATTGTCTCCCTTTTGCCAAAACGATGGTATTGCTCTTGGTGTGCTTACAGATTTTGGAAGCGAACAGTAAGTCTTCTAACTCTGAAGCACTTGGATTATTGTTTGTTGGATACGTTAAAACTTCGGCTGTATCAGTAACAGTGTCCCTATCTTGAACTAAATAACCATTCAAACAGGACCTTGTTGTGGTAGAAGCGAGCTGGTTTTTCTTTTGCTTTAACAGAATCCGATTTTTCTTGCCGCTCAATAGTTCTACTGCTTTTTCAGAAAAAGAAGGCGCGATCACCACTTCACAGAATAGATTGTGGATTTCCTTCGCGGTAGGTTCATCAATTTCAGAATTGCTAATAAGTATTCCGCCAAAAGCCGAAACAGGATCTGCCGCCAATGCCGCCGAATAAGCTTCCAATAAAGTATCGCGCTGAGCAATTCCACAGGCGTTGTTATGTTTAAGAATGGCGAATGTGGGTGCTTCCCCTTCGAATTCTCCCATCAAATTTACTGCGGCATCCACATCAAGAAGATTGTTGTAGCTCAATTCCTTTCCGTGGAGTTTGTCAAACATTTCGTTGAATTCACCATAGAAAAACCCTTTCTGATGTGGGTTTTCGCCATATCGAAGTTCCTGGCCGTTGGTTTCACTTAGTGTTAGAACAGGAAGTTTTTCTGTGGAATTGAAATAATTAAAAATGGCGGTATCATAATGGGAAGAAACAAGAAACGATTTTGATGCAAACCTTTTTCTGTCTTCTATAAAAGTAACACCATCATTTTCTGAAATCAACTTCAAAAATTCAGTGTAATCTTCAACGGAGGAAACACAGATTGTGTCCTTGAAGTTTTTTGCGGCCGCACGGATGAGCGAAATCCCTCCGATATCTATTTTTTCGATGATATCGACTTCGGAAGCACCTGAAGCTACCGTTTTTTCAAAAGGATATAGATCCACGATCACCGCATCAATCTGTGGGATTTGGAATTTGGCCATTTCTTCTACATCGGTCTGGTTGTTTTGTCTGTTAAGGATGCCACCGAATACTTTTGGATGAAGGGTTTTTACCCGTCCGCCAAGAATGGAAGGATAATCGGTCAAATCCTCAACCGCAATCACATCGATGCCGAGGTCTTTAATAAATTTTTCTGTCCCCCCAGTGGAGTATATGGTAACCCCTTGCTCATTGAGTTTTTGCACAATTGGAGCAAGTCCCTCTTTACTGAAAACGGAGATCAAGGCCGAAGTGATTTTTTTCGAATTGTTCATTTGGAAAACTTTATTGAATGTCTTTACGTGGAAAGGTGCAAAAGTACATAATTGATAAGTAAATTTGTAACGGAACGACCGAGAAAACGTCATACTTTTATCCAATGGGAAAAATCAATCGATCTGTTTTTCTGAACCAGGAGTGACAAACGGAATTTAATAGTATATCTGTAGATGCTAATTTATTTAAGGGTTTTAAAAGAAAGTTTTAATTTCGCAGTCAATGCGTTGACAAACAATAAATTGCGTACTTTCCTTTCATTGGTGGGCGTTACCATAGGGATCTTTTCCATCATCGCAGTTTTGGCCGCTGTGGACTCACTGAAAAGAGAGATAGAGGGAAGCATTAGTGGTTTGGACAACAGCACAGTTATCATTGCGCGATTTAATTTTGGCCCTACCGATATTCCACTATGGAAAAGGCAGCAGTTTCCCGATGTAACTTATGATGAATATCAGTATTTGGAAAGCAGAGCGCCCAACTTAGCTTATGCCACCTACACGTTGAATGTTCCGAACGAAACCATAAAATATGAGGATAACCAAGTTGACAATGTGCCGATTGGTGCCGTAACTGATAGTTATTATTACATTGAGTCGCTTAATTTGCAGGAAGGAAGATTTTTCAATGCTTCAGAATCCAATAGTGGTTCGATGGTGGTTGTTCTTGGAGATGAAATTGCCAACAAACTCTTTGGCGGACCTGCCAATGCCATTGGGAAACAGGTTAGGATCTATGGGCGGAAATTTAATGTCATTGGCGTTTTGGAGAAGGAAGGGGCCGGGCTTTTTGGAAATTCCAAGGATACCTCGGTTTGGCTTCCGGTAAATGTGGTGCGAAGAATTTTTGGCGACAACAACAAATCTACTTTTCCGCAGATCGTCATCAAGCCTGAAAACAACGTGGACAATGCTGAATTTATCGCTCTACTGACGCAGCATCTTAGGATCAAACGAGGTTTAAAACCCGATGAGATCGATAGCTTTTTTGTAAATCAAATGCAGGGGTTGACGGATCTAATAGATGAAATTACAGGAAGCATGAATGTAATTGGATTAATAATAAGTGGGTTTTCGTTGTTAGTGGGTGGGTTTGGAATTGCCAATATTATGTTCGTAAGCGTAAAGGAACGTACCAATTTGATTGGGATCCAAAAATCCTTGGGTGCTAAAAACAAATTCATCTTGTTCCAGTTTTTGTTTGAAGCTGTGATCCTTGCTGTGATCGGTGGGTTGATTGGACTGTTCCTGGTGTTTATAGTCTCGATTATTGCTTCCCAGTTCACTGGCGATTTTCAATTTGTGCTTTCGCCGTGGAATATGTTCATTGGGACTTCCATTTCAGCGTTAATTGGATTGATTTCTGGTATCATTCCCGCTGTTTCCGCTTCAAAATTGGATCCGGTTGAAGCCATCAGAACAGGAATGTAGGAGATGGCTTAAGAGGTGGGAATGCTATTTTCTGAAAATATCACAATATTAAAGCGACTTCTTCATTTACCCATTCCAAAAAGCGTTCGTCCTCAGCTGAGAATGGATTTGCGGTGTGAGAATCAATATCGATTTGGCCAATATTTATTTCATCCTTAAACAAGGGAACAACAATTTCGGCCTTTACAAACCGGCTACACGCTATATAATTGTCCTGCATCTTTACGTCGGGCACTACAAAGTTTGAATTGGAGAGGGCTACTTGGCCACAAATTCCTTTTCCAAAAGGGATGACAGTGTGGTCGGTCGGTTCACCGGCGAAAGCCTTTAAGTGTAAGGTTTTTTCAGCTTCATTCGCAAAATAGAAACCGACCCAATCATAATAACCTACCGAGGATTGGAGCAATTCACATAATTCCTGCAGCTTTACTTCTAACTTCTTATCTGTTTGTGCCAAAATGGTTTTTATTTTTTCTCTGAGGTGTGAAAATGGCATGCTGTTTTTTTTAGAATTAACGTGTCAAAGGTATTTCAAAACAAATATATTGAGGATTAAACAATTCCTGTATATTTGTTAAAAATTCACAAAGCCAATCTTGAAGGAGCTTTTTAAAAAATATAAATCGGTTGTACTGTTTATTGTGTTGTTCTTGGGTACTTATCTTGTACTCAGCACAATTTATTCATACTACCTCAAAGCTTCGGTAACCGGCGGTTATTATCCGGATTATATTACGAATTTGGTGGCGACCCAAAGCGCGGCAATCCTTGATGCTTTAGGATATTTTGTCGTAATGGAAGAATACGAGGGAAGGGTAGGGATGCTTATTATCATAGAGAATACTTACGCCGTAAATATAGTGGAGGGCTGTAACTCCGTCAGTGTTGTCATTCTTTTTGTTTCTTTTATAATTTCCTTTGCCGAACGTTTTAAGAAAACAGTTCTATTTCTACTCGCTGGGGCAGTTTTGATCTATATTGTAAATCTTCTAAGGATAGTACTGCTTGTGGTGGCATCATATAAATATCCTGAATATCAAGAAGTGTTGCATTCCGTAATCTTCCCAGCTATAATTTATGGAATGGTTTTTATCCTGTGGGTTGTGTGGGTTCGGATGTTGAACGATAATTCTACAAAGGATGAAACAGGTACTTAGGATAGTAGGTATTGCAATTTGCTGCGTGCTGTTGCTGTTGATTCGTGCTTACGAGGAAAAACTATTCTATGATCCGCTTGTTGAATATTTCAAAATGGATTATAAATCAATGCCGCTTCCCGAGATGGATACTATTTCACTTTGGTTGGGAATTATCTTTCGCTATTTCCTTAATTCCTTGGTATCGCTGGCCATACTTTGGTTGGTCTTTTGGGACAAGGGAATCATGAAGCTTTCACTTTGGCTGTATTCTCTGCTTTTTGTGCTCTTTTTTATTGCCTTCTGCCTGATCGTTCTGAGTGTAAACGCGTCAGACAATACGTTGCTCCTGTTCTATGTGCGTCGATTTCTGATCCATCCTGTGTTTCTTCTGCTCTTGCTTCCCGCATTTTATTTACAGAGACGGAAATCCAGATGATAATTTTTGATATATTTGCTTTAAAATTTTTGTATTCATGAAAAATCTATCAATTCTTTTTTTGGCATTCTTTACAGTTACTTTAATTTCCTGTAAGGACAATTCCACAGACACCTCAAAAGAACCTGAGCTCGAAATAGAAACAGTTGACAACTCTGCAGACTCAAAGGAAATATACAAAATTGCAGAAACAGAGGCCAAATTCAAGGATCCAAATGTAGAGGCCATTTTCAATCAATATTTGGTCGTCGAAGCTGCCTTGGTGAATACAAATCCCGATATCGCCAAAGCAGAATCTTCAAAAATGCAGACAATGATCAGTGATTTTGGAGGGCATGAAAAAATTCGGATAGCTCTTGAAGAAATGGCAAACTCAAGCGATATCCAATCCCAACGGCAGAGTTTTGAGAACGTAAGCGGAGGTATGGAAGTGCTTCTCGAAGGAGCTCTCGAATCCGGAACGCTCTATAAGCAATACTGTCCGATGGCATTCAACAATAGAGGTGCTTCCTGGATAAGTAGCAGTAAAGATATCCTAAATCCTTATTTTGGTGATAAAATG
>CAZMDY010000047.1:0-13367 GCA_964565295.1 uncultured Aequorivita sp.
ACAAAGAGGATATACGCACCATCCTGGTGAAAATGTATATGGTGGAAAAGACCATACCCTACACGCACGCGTGGACGGGACTGTAAAATTCACCAAAAAGAGAGATAATAAGAGCTACGTTTCTATTGTTCCAAACACAGAGGCATAGTTTCTGGTAAACAACATAAAAACCTACGGATAAAAAAAGCCTTCACAAACCAAATGTGAAGGCTTTTTTCATTTCCTCTTGAAGGCCGAAGCAACAAAAATTACATCACTCACTACAATCTTTATATTTGGAATCTTTCAAAGGAAGCAACCCGATTTTTGTCTGAGCAGCGTTTGTTTCCTCCTTGGTTGTTATTGTTATACACGGTGTTCCAAATGGAAAAGCCATAAAGAACCTTTTCGCCCCAGCTTTTGGACCAATAATGCTTGTCCAGTACTGCCAGAAAATCACGGTTCATATTTCCCTTTTCTACATCCTTTAAGAACAGATCAAAAAATTCAGCTTCATTAACCAACCGATAGGGATTATGCAGCATAATTTTTGTAAACTTCACTAAACAATTAAAACTCAGTGTATCTATATTTACACTGGTTCTTCCGAGAAACCAAAAGACTTCCATTCCCAGATTCTACGTGAGCAGTTCGAAATAAAACTGAAGTTTCAATACGCAACTGTACGTCCTTATTTCCTATCAAATAGGATTGCTGAAATATTGTTTTATAAAAATGCAGCAAAATCCTGAAAATCTAATTTTACAAGCTTCCATATCTTAAAATACGTCAAGAGCTTACTCCTCGATTGACCAAGCATTAGATAGCGGAGCTTGAAGGCTAGCGCTCATATATTCCCGATTCATTCTGGCAATATTGACCAAGGTAATACCTTTTGGACATTCAATTTCACAAGCTCCTGTGTTGGTGCAGTTCCCAAAACCTTCTGCATCCATTTGCTTCACCATATTCAATGCGCGTTCCGTAGCTTCTACCTTACCTTGGGGCAACAAGGCAAATTGGCTGATTTTGGCAGAGGTAAACAACATGGCACTTGCGTTCTTGCAGGCAGCAACACAGGCTCCACAACCAATGCAAGTGGCGGCATTAAACGACTCGTCCGCATCGTGCTTGTTTACTGGGATACTGTTTGCGTCAATTGTATTTCCAGAAGTATTTACAGAAACGTAACCTCCCGCTTGCTGAATTCTATCAAAGGAACTTCTGTCGATCACCAAGTCTTTTATAACCGGAAAAGCATTCGCGCGGAAAGGTTCGATAACGATATGATCGCCATCTTTAAAACTGCGCATGTGCAGTTGGCAAGTTGTGATCAACCGATCCGGTCCGTGAGGCTCGCCATTTATTTGAAGAGAACAGGTTCCGCAGATTCCTTCGCGGCAATCATGGTCAAACTGGACCGGCTCTTCCCCTTTGTTGATCAGTTCTTCGTTCAGAACATCCAACATTTCCAAAAAGGACATATCTCCTTCAATTCCATCCAACGGATAGATTTTGAAAGCTCCTTTGGTATCTTTAGTTTTCTGTCTCCAGATTTCGAGTGTTAGTTTCATAATTTATACCTTGAATTTATTCAAAAGCCATAATCCTATTTGTAGCTTCGGGCCTTTACTTCAATATTCTCGTAATTCAACTCTTCTTTGTGAAGGATTCCATTGGCTATATCGCCAGTATATTCCCAAGCAGCCACATACATATAGTTTTCGTCATCGCGAAGGGCTTCTCCCTCATCCGTTTGATATTCCTCCCGGAAATGTCCTCCACAGGATTCATTTCTGTGCAGGGCATCCTTGGCGAGCAATTCCCCAAGTTCCATATAATCCGCAACCCTCGTAGCTTTTTCGAGCTCAGCATTGAATTCGAACTGTGTTCCTGGAACTCTGACATCTCTCCAGAATTCTTCCCGCAACTCACGGATTTCCGCTATAGCCTCCGTCAGGTGCTGGGCATTTCGGGCCATTCCACATTTGTTCCACATAATGTGGCCGAGTTTTTTATGGAAATAATCAACAGAGTGTGTGCCGTTGTTATTTATCAATTTGTCCAATGTATTCTGAACATTGTTTTCAGCTTCATCAAATTCCTTGGAACTTGTAGAAATTTTTCCGGTTCGAATATCATCAGCTAAGTAATTTCCGATGGTATAAGGAATTACAAAATATCCATCAGCCAAACCTTGCATCAGGGCAGAAGCGCCCAAGCGGTTGGCTCCGTGGTCACTAAAATTGGCTTCTCCAAGCACAAAACATCCCGGAATTGTTGATTGTAGATCGTAATCTACCCAAATACCTCCCATGGTATAATGAACAGCAGGATAAATCATCATAGGGGTTTCATAAGGGTTTTCATCTACGATCTTCTCGTACATTTGAAACAAGTTTCCGTATTTTTCCTTTATCACTTGTTTCCCGTACATCCGTATTTCAGATTCGGAAGGAGTAGTATTTCCGTGGACCACGGCTCGCTCCTTTCCATAACGCTCAATGGCAGAGGCAAAATCCAAAAACACAGCCTGTCCGGTTTTATTTACGCCAAAACCTGCATCACATCGCTCTTTTGCCGCTCGAGATGCCACATCGCGTGGAACAAGGTTTCCAAAAGCCGGATATCTGCGCTCCAAATAATAATCGCGCTCATCGGGAGATAGATCCGATGGCCTTTTTCGGCCGTTTCTGATTGCTTCGGCATCCTCTATTTTCTTAGGGACCCAAATCCGTCCGTCGTTCCGAAGCGATTCGGACATCAAGGTCAATTTGCTTTGGTGATCGCCGGAAACTGGAATGCAGGTGGGGTGGATCTGAGTGAAACAAGGATTGGCAAAATAAGCCCCTTTTTTATGGATCTTCCATGCTGCCGTAACATTGCTTCCCATAGCGTTTGTAGAAAGGAAAAACACATTTCCATATCCGCCACTGGCAATTACGACAGCATGCGCAGAATGTCTTTCCAATTTTCCTGTAACCAAATCCCTTGCAATGATTCCTCTTGCTTTTCCATCAACCAAAACCAAATCTAGCATTTCGTGACGGTTATAAGGAATGATTTTCCCCCGGTTTATCTGTCGGTTCATGGCAGCATAAGCGCCCAGAAGCAATTGTTGTCCGGTCTGACCTTTTGCATAAAATGTTCTCGACACCAATACTCCTCCAAAGGAACGATTGTCCAGATATCCGCCGTATTCGCGGGCAAAAGGAACGCCTTGCGCTACACATTGGTCTATAATATTTCCCGAAAGCTCCGCAAGCCGATATGCGTTTGCTTCCCTAGCGCGATAATCGCCACCTTTAACGGTGTCATAAAACAGCCTGTAATTGGAATCACCATCACCTTGATAGTTTTTTGCTGCGTTGATACCTCCCTGTGCGGCAATTGAATGCGCTCGCCTTGGAGAATCTTGATAACAGAAGGTTTTCACATTATACCCGAGCTCAGCCAGTGTGGCCGCTGCACTTCCCCCTGCCAAACCGGTTCCCACCACAATGATATCAATGTTTCGTTTGTTGGCGGGATTAATTAAATTTATATCATTTTTATGTTTGGTCCACTTATCGGCCAAAGGACCTTTTGGTATTTTTGAATCTAATTGAGACATATCTTTTGCTTTTCGAGTGGATTATTGGTTAAGGTGAAGGTATAGCGCAATAAAAATAAAACCGAGCGGGATGACTATTGCGTAAATCTTGGTGAATACTTCCAGTCCTCTAGAATATTTATTGTTCCAACCAACGCTCTGGAAAGAAGATGAGAATCCATGCCACAAATGGAGCATCAGCAGCACAAACGAGACGCAGTACAGTGCTGTTCGCACCGGATCAGCAAACTTATGGACCATTTCAGGGTAATATCTGGTTGGATCCAGTGTTCCTCCTTGAATATATTTTAAATTCATTTCGGGAAACCAAAAATCATAAAAATGAAGACCTAAAAAAGCCAGAATTACCGCACCACTGACTAACATATTACGGGAGGCCCAGGTGGAATTCCTATTTCCTTTGAATGATTTATATTTGATTGTTCGCGCCTTATTGTTCTGATATTCCAGAACAAGCCCCATTACAAAATGAAAAACTACGGCAAAAGCCAGTATGGGCTGCATGATCCACTGCACTAAAATATTGGACCCCATAAATTCAGACCAAATATTAAAGGTATCGGGAGAAAATACAGAAGTGAAATTAATGGTTAGGTGCTGCGCAAGAAACAACACCAAAAATAGCCCAGAAAGCGCCATTGCATACTTTCTGGCTATTGAGGTTGATAGTAATGCCATTATTCTATTATTTCAGGAATTGTTTCACAAAAATAGTGTTCACAAGGATTGACACCAAATATTCCCTATTCTTTTATTCTATTTAGAATCGGTTTAAATATAAGGTCTGGGTTGTTTGTCGAAATAATCCATATCTCAACAATTTATTCTTTGCTCTAATTTGCAGATTATCGACGTTTTAAGTTTTATCTTAAGGGAAAAACCTTAAAAATAAGCTCTCAATTGTATTGTTCCTGTATGGACTGTTTTGGTGGTTTCACTTTTTCGTCCAAAATAGGAAAGACTGGCATCCAAATATTTTGTGATGCGTTTTTGAAACAATGTCCGCCACGTAAAATTGGTGCCAGGCTGTAAACCTTCGAGCATTTGATAGGCCACAGGGGAAAAAGCACTACCAGTAAAATCGTTGGAAATATAATTGAACTCCCCACTAATAGATATTTTCTCAGCATTTGAATATGCAAATGAAAAACCCAAAGTCTGTTGCTCCAACATTTCCCCCGCACCTATGGCATTGTCATTGTTCTTGAATGCATAAAACACATCAAAACGGGTCTGCCGACTGAAGAGATAAGAAATCTTCGGGTTGAGTTCATAAGATTTCAGACGATAGTTTCGGCTTTCAAAATTCTCTGACAGACTTTCATTGGATCCTGTGGCTCCCTTAAAATTGAACAACCAAATTTCCCAGAATTTATGGTTGAAATTCATTTGATGGCTCTCCAAATTGTTCTTTTGAAGCCCCAACGACAACAAATTATCGGCCGATGTTAAGATATAGGTGTAGCTTGTCGAGAAATTTTGTTTTCCCCTGTTGAAGAAAAGCGCATTCCTGAAATTTAGGGTCAGCCCAAGTTGATCATCGCCACCATCCTCAAAAGGATTCATATTGAACCCATCATCCCTTCGCCTTACCTTTCGATCCAAAATATAAGAAGTTTGATTGTAAAAATGGGAAAGCATCTTTCGGAAACCTTCCTTATTGGACCACGCTTGTGGATTCAAGGTAAGGATTTGACTAAATTTATTTTGTCGGATTTTCAAAAACACCTGATTGGGCAACAAAACCCGAACATATTCTGCCTGGTCCTGAAACTGTGCCACTTCAAACTCTTCAAGTTCCTGGATTCCATTGGCGTTATAATCGATCCACATATAAACGCCTTGTCCCGGCTCGGTTTTTATGTAAGTATATTCCTGTTGCGGGACCACACCGTTACTGGATTCCAATGTAGTGTTCAAACGGATTCCACCGTCGAGAAACATTTGATTGTATAAAATCCGGGAATTCAATGAGCGTTCCGTTTCCCGGGAGGCAACAGTCCCAGGCAAAGTTGAAAGCGAATCCAACCTCGAAAATAGTTCATACTTCACAGTCCTATAATTCGCAAAAGCGGACAACTGAGTGTTTTCGGAATTGATCAACTGCGATTTAAAATAATAGGTGTTGGACGAACTCACTTTTTGCAAGCGATTATTTCGGACACTGTCGTTCACGCGAAATTGATATCCCAACTCCACAAAAACCTGAGTGCTATCGCCAATCCCTGAAAACAATTCATAAGCAGCAAATTTTTGACTTGCAATAGAAAGGCTGTCGAGTGCTTCATCTTTTATTCTATTGTCTTCCATAGCAAACTTTCCGCCCAACCAAGCTTTTTCAAAGGAATAGGAAGTTGTGTTGTTAAAGCGGAAAAATTCCGTAGATATGGAATCGGCCCTACTGTTCATCAAACTTCCATACGTATTCATTCTTAACTTATCAAATTTTACATCTGCCGCCAAAAGATGTCTGGTGCCGTTGAAGTTTTCGGAGAATTCAAGATTTTGGAACTCATAGCGTCCCCCGCCTATTTTGGGATGCGAAACCTCAACTCCCGATACCACAAAACTTTGATTCCCCCGTGGATCTATCAAGTTCCAATCCCTGTTAAACTCCACATTGTACAGTCGCTCTATGGTTTTGAAATCTTTTTGAACAAAATCCCAAGAACCTATTGCACCTATTTTCAATGAATCGGAAGTATTCAAAAAACGCTGTTTAAAAGCGATTCGACCCGCAAACCCATCATTGTCACTATTGTCGATATCACTAAACAGGTTTTGATCGTTGTTACTTCCCGCAATTTCAAAATCGATAATTGTTTTTTCCGAAGGACGATACTGCCCATTCAATCCGCCAATTTGCAATTTCTCAGGAGCATTCAATCTGATTATGGGTTCATAATTCCCCTGTTTAATGTTATTGATCGGCGCAACATATTCAAAAATTCGACTGATGGAATTTTGACTACTGATGACGTAATTTCCATTATTATCGCCCATTAACGTGAAGCGCACATTGTAAAGATCATCTTCAGGATCATTGGAATATACAAATATCTCCTGTCCATTCCGGAATTCTTTTTTGTACAAAATCTTGTTTTCAGAATATACATCGGGAACCGCCGAGGGTGCCATCATTAACTCTTTATTGTCGCCGGCTGCTTGAAGTATAGCTACTTGTTCTTCCGTGAGACTTTGCTGCAACGGTTGGTTTTTTGCATCGCTTTCAGAATAAACATATACACCGAGATCGAGTTTCGCGCTGTTATAGTTTCCTCCCCCATAACCGATGAAACGTGTATAATTTCTGTCGGTAAACTGATATTCTACCGAAATACGCATATTGCCGGTAATTGGAAAAGTAGGATTAAACCTAATTTCGCCAGCGTTGTAATCAATCACATAATCTTTGTTCTCGCCCCTTTCCAGCAATAGTCCATTTACATAAACACGTTCACTTCCCGAAACAACAAGAATATAAAGTTCACCATTGGGACCCACCAATTTATAAGGACCCTGATTTCCTTCTTGGCCCACAAACTCACTTTTGGCAAACACACCTTTCACCAATGCGCCCGAAGCAAATGCTGAAATCTTCGATCCATCGGGATTGTTGAACGTTCCCCCCAATGAAATTCCTTGAACTTTTTTAGAAAATCGACCGAAATAACTGCTTTGATTGCCCAAGTCGATGTCCCCAGCACGGATATTCCAATTTTCACCAAAAATTTCGATGAAAATTTGATCAAATTCATTTAGACTTTGTGAATACCCTCCTTCTTGGGTAGGAATATCCGCATCCTGGATAGAAGCTCTAATTGAGACATCATCGGTCAATTTTCCCGTAATTTGCAAATCCAATTGACTATTCACAACAGCATTCTGATTATTACCCACAGTGATGCCCCTCGAAATGCTTCCTGAAGTGTTCAACCCTTCAAAAGGAGTGAAAATATTTGAATTTGTACTTTCTTGAAGCGAATAAAGCTTGTCTATTTGACCAGTGTTTTCAACAATAATCTTTGGGTCAAGGGTGAAATAATCCCGAGTCAAAAAAGAAGGATATTGTACATATTCAACAGTAAGGGAATCCTGATCTTGCTTTAATTCCTCTGAGAAAAAAACAATCCCTTTTTTAAAATCGATGCGATAACTAAATGGGTTGGGCGAGTTTCCCTCTTTGTCGACAATAACAAACCTTTTTGGATTGATGCCGGCGCTATCCAGCACAACAGTGTCCCTGACAGCCACTTTTTTAATGATATAGTTCGAATTCACGTCCTGGGCAAAACCAAGTGCGGTCCAAAAAAGAAAGAAAAAAAGCAGTTGGAACTTCATCAACTATACAACTTAACAAGATCGGTTTTATTTCGTGGAAATTACTTGTTGCAGAGAAAGCCCCGGCACGGCCAAAAGTAAATAAAACGACAAAAGAAATCGGAAACAACTCTTTTTGAATAAAATATAAGATACGTATAATAGAGAATTTTAAAATACATTGAAAAAGTAATATTGCAATATTGCGAATTTGCTCGTTTCCAAAAGACTACAGTAAGGATATGTACAACAATAAGCACCTCAATTATATTGGGTAATTTTGCTTTCGATTTAATCAAGAATAAAAATCCTTTTATATCCATGAAAATAATCTCATACAACGTCAACGGCATTCGCGCAGCAATGCGAAAAGGTTTTATTGATTGGCTCAAGGCTTCAAACCCAGATATTGTCTGCCTTCAGGAAATTAAAGCAAATTTTGACCAGGTCGAAATCGCCGAAATTGAAAATGCTGGATATCCCTACCATTATTGGTACAGTGCCCAAAAAAAAGGATATAGCGGAGTGGCTATTCTTTCAAAAATAAAGCCGAATCACATAGAATACGGCACCGGTATTGACCATATGGATTTTGAGGGAAGAAATATTCGCGCGGATTTTGACGATTTTTCGGTAATGAGCCTATATATGCCAAGCGGCACCAATATAAATCGGTTGGAGCATAAATTTACCTATATGGGAGATTTCAAAAAATATATTGATGAATTGAAATTGAAAATTCCCAAGCTGGTTATCTGCGGTGATTATAACATCTGTCACCAGGCCATCGACATCCACGATCCTATCAGGAATGCCTCTGTTTCTGGGTTTTTGCCCGTCGAGAGAGAATGGCTGGACAATTTTATGAAAAGCGGTTTTATAGACAGTTTTAGGCATTTCAACAAAGATCCACACCAATACACTTGGTGGAGTTATCGCGCCAATGCCAGAAACAACAACAAAGGTTGGCGGATTGATTATAATTTGGTTTCAGAACCCTTGAGAGGCAATTTAAAACGCGCCGTCATTTTAAAGGATGCTTTGCACAGCGACCATTGCCCGCATTTAGTTGAGTTTGAGTTTTAATTTTTTAAATTGAAAAGCCTCACAGATCCAAAAATCTGTGAGGCTTCTAAACAACTAATCCCGAATCGACTCCTCTTCATTGAGAAAGCCGGAAGGAAACTTACAAATCAAATTTAATCCCCTGTGCCAATGGCAACTCAGTAGTATAATTTATTGTATTTGTCTGTCTTCTCATATAAACTTTCCAGGCATCACTTCCACTTTCGCGGCCTCCGCCCGTTTCTTTTTCACCCCCAAAGGCACCACCGATTTCCGCTCCGGATGTTCCGATGTTTACGTTTGCAATCCCACAATCAGATCCCTGAACCGATAGGAAACGCTCGGCTTCCCGTAAATTATTGGTCATTATTGAAGAGGAAAGACCTTGCACAACCCCATTTTGAAGTTCGATGGCATTTTCTACCTCTCCACTGTATTTTATTAAGTAAAGAACTGGTGCAAAAGTTTCGTGCTGAACAATTTCAAAATGATTTTCAGCTTCGGCAATTGCTGGTTTTACATAACATCCGCTCTCGTAACCTTCTCCTTCAAGAACACCACCTTCAACAATTATTTTTCCTCCTTCCTCAACTACTTTAACGAGTGCTTTTTGGTATTCCTTTACGGCATCCTTATCGATAAGAGGCCCAACGTGGTTTTTCTCATCCAACGGATTTCCTATTTTTAATTGTTTGTAGGCAGCAACAACGGCATCTTTCACCTTGTCGTAAATACTTTCGTGAATGATCAGCCTTCTAGTGGAAGTACATCGTTGACCTGCAGTACCCACCGCACCAAATACAGCACCGATCACAGTCATTTTAATATCAGCATCTGGAGTAACGATGATGGCATTGTTCCCCCCGAGTTCCAGAAGGGATTTTCCAAGACGTTTTGCAACCGCTTGAGCTACAATTTTACCCATTCTAATAGATCCGGTTGCGGAAACCAGAGCAGTTCTCCCATCATTGGTCATTAATTCCCCAACTTTATAATCGCCATTTATCAAACAGGAAATTCCCTCAGGCAAATCGTTATCGGCAAAAACTTTCGCCGCAATCTTTTGACAGGCAATTCCAGTTAAAGGAGTTTTTTCTGAAGGTTTCCAAACACAAACATCTCCGCAAACCCAAGCCAAAGCAGTGTTCCATGCCCAAACAGCAACAGGAAAATTAAATGCCGAAATAATCCCAACCACTCCAAGCGGATGGTATTGATCATACATTCTGTGGCCCGGACGCTCGCTGTGAATAGTAAAACCGTAAAGCTGGCGCGAAAGGCCGACGGCAAAATCGCAGATGTCGATCATTTCCTGAACCTCGCCCAAACCCTCTTGATAGCTTTTTCCCATTTCATAGGAAACAAGTTTTCCAAGTGGTTCTTTCAATCTTCTCAATTCGTTCCCAAACTGTCGTACAATTTCCCCACGTTGTGGTGCCGGTTTCAGTCTCCATGTTTTAAAAGCTTCGGTAGCCGTTTGCATTACCTTCTCGTAATCTTCCTTGGAAGTGGTATTGACCTTTCCAATTAACTGGGCATCAACCGGTGAAAAAGATGAGATCTCTTCTCCATTTGAAAACCACTCGCTCCCTGTGGAAGTACCATTGTTTATTTCTTTAATTCCCAACTCCTTCAGGGCTTCTTCTATTCCAAAACTTGTTGTAGCTGCTTGCATATATCGTCTATTTTATAATTTCAAAAAAAATGTTGTGCAAAGGTACAAATTCAGAAAGGAATATTTTAACAACGTAGAGGTTTGCTCTGAATCACAGTTTAAAACGAATTCCAATTATCTTCAAAACGAGAAGCCTTTGTTAAAAGGCATCACAAGTCATTGCTCTTTATCCTCAAGTCGAAGATAAAATCCCTTGTTTCAATCAACTTAAAAGCTGTATTGCCGGCAAAGGGATTCAATATGTAATTGAATTCCTGCGGAATAATTATGGAAGGTATTTTTATTATTGGATATTCCTTCTGAAGTAGTTTCGTGCCAAAATCCTTGGTAGAACGCGGTGCCGGAGTTTCACGCCAATTTCCCGGAAGGTCCTCTTCCTTCAAAGAAAATATCTGTGATTCATCAATTTCAAAAACACAAAGGCTCAAAGCACGTGGAATAAAATCAACATTGATATTTACTGCGTATTCCAAAATCGACAAAGCCCGACTCGCCGCCGTATAAATGCAGGGAAAATCAGAATGGTTCCATCTTCCGCCAAAAAGTTTTGCCCCCGTTCCAGTCAGATCCTGTGCATACTGGGTTTTCGTAATCCTATAAATCCTCATAGTTAAGAATACACACCATATTCAATACGGCCTATAAGATTTCTGATCTCTTCACGGCCAAATTGATTGTCCATCAATTCAAAAGGCTTGGACCCAGAAAGGGCTTGATTGGGTGCAAACATCCATTTATTGAAGTTGTCTTTATTCTCAAAAACCTCATAGCCAAAAGAATATAATTCGGCAACGGCAATAATTCGCTCACTAATATGATCGCTGAATCGTTGATCGCTCTTTTTGTTGATGAGCGTGGAACGGGTAACCGAGAGGGCCTGCGCCAATGCATCATAATCCAAAGAAGCTTCCTCCTTGAGCTTGGTGAGATAGGTTTTGGTAACTCCATCCCTCACAATTTGCATCTTTTGGTATGAGGTCAGATCGATAAGGGGAACAGCAAGATTCCCTTCATAAAAATTTGTAGGAGCTTCTTTTACGTAATTGGTTTTTTCGGGAATTTTATAGGACTTTTCCATAACAGTGTAATTCTAATCTTTCCATAAACCAAATTTACACTTTTTCTTTGGTTTTTCAAAAACATTGCACCAAGTTTTTGACTGGAATTTCTCCTATCTCCTCATAGTTTTATTCATCTGCGTCCGTAAAACGGGGGTCTGTTTCCATTACCGTACCACATTTATCGCATGTTCGCAATGCTTCGCTTCCGTAAAACTCTTTGAAATGTTTGAGAAAATCAGTTTCAATATCACTCAACGGAAAATAAACCTCATATAATTTATTATTGCAATTATCACAAAACCAAAGTAGGCCATCCTTTCCAGCCAAATCAACCCGCTTTCTCTCAATTACCAGTCCGATGGATCCTTCACTTCTTCCAGGGGAATGGGGAACTTTTCCGGGATGAAGGTACATATCGCCAGGACCGAGCTCCATTATTTTCTTTTCTCCATTTTCCTGAATGGCCACTTGAATGTTGCCTTCCAACTGGTAAAAAAGCTCTTCGGTTTCGTTGTAATGGTAATCCTTCCGGGCATTCGGCCCAGCAACAACCATTACAATATAGTCATCAGATTCTACATAAAGATTTTTGTTCCCCACAGGCGGTTTTAGCAGATCGCGGTTTTCATCTATCCATTTGTTCAGGTTGAAAGGTTTTTTTATAGCCATTGTCGTATATTTATCAGATACGTAAAATTAGACGAAAATGCCCAAAATCAAAAGGAAATGTAAAACTTTCATCAGTACCATCCTATAGTCCTATTGCCCAGAAAACAAATTCCCATGAAAAAAACCTTATCCTCTCTTTTCGTTCTAGTATTTCTAATGTCGTGTGCGCATACTGAAAAGACAGTTCCAGATAATCCGGATACTGCCCATATCTCTGAACAGGAAAACTTCGGTATCGTGATCCACGGTGGTGCAGGAACCATTCTAAAAGAAAACATGAGCGATTCCTTGGAAAGTGCGTATCGTGAAAAACTCACGGAAGCAATTTCCATTGGACATGAAATTCTGAAAAATGGTGGGACATCCTTGGATGCTGTGACCCAAACCATAAATGTGTTGGAAGATTCCCCATTGTTCAATGCCGGGAAAGGAGCAGTTTTCACACACGAAGGCAGAAATGAACTCGACGCCTCCATTATGGATGGTTCCAACTTAAATGCTGGAGCGGTTGCGGGAGTTCGACACATTAAAAATCCCATAAACCTCGCGAGGGATGTCATGGAGAAAAGCAAACATGTGATGCTCTATGGTAACGGTGCGGAAGAATTTGCACAGACTTTGGGATATACAAAGATGGACACTTCCTATTTCTATACCCAAAGAAACTTTGAGACTTTACAGCGGGTTTTAGAACACGAAAGAAGTCAAAACAGGAAAACAGGTTCCCTTGAAAATCCAGCTGTCAAGAACTCAAAATTTGGAACCGTGGGCTGCGCCGCATTGGACAAACACGGAAATCTCGCCGCAGGAACCTCAACCGGCGGAATGACCAACAAACGCTGGAACCGAATAGGCGATTCGCCCATTATTGGTGCGGGAACTTATGCCAACAATAAAACATGTGCCGTCTCTGCCACCGGCTGGGGCGAATTTTTCATTAGAGGTGTCGTGGCTCATGATATTTCTGCATTGATGGAATATAAAG
>CAZMDY010000048.1:0-5185 GCA_964565295.1 uncultured Aequorivita sp.
TTGGAGCTGTTTCAAAATATGGATGTTCCAGTTTTGGCCGGAATTTCAAGAAAATCGTTTATTTACAAAACGTTGAATGTAGATCCCGTTCGAGCGTTAAACGGAACAACTTTCCTACACGCCTTGGCTTTGTTGAAAGGGGCAAATCTCCTTCGCGTACACGACGTAAAGGAGGCTATGGAATGTATCAATTTGTTCAAAAGCCTTGATTCCTGACAGTCGGACTTATATTTTTTTAAAGTACTTTTACAAAAAACAAACTCCTTTGGATTTTCTTGATATAAGAATAATAGATATTGTGGACATTGTGTTGGTAGCCGCATTATTGTATTATTTGTACAATTTGGTGAAAGGCACCGTGGCCATTAATATTTTGGTGGGAATCATCATTGTATATGGGATTTATGTTTTTACCCGCCTATTGGAAATGGAATTGTTGAGTAAAATTCTTGGCGGATTCCTTGGTGTTGGAATGTTTGCCATGGTTGTGGTTTTCCAGCCGGAAATCCGAAAATTTCTTTTGATGCTGGGTTCTACCAACATCAATTCGCCAAGGAGTTTTTTTAGGCAGTTTAGTTTTTTTGATTCAGACCAAGGGCCTAAGACAAATTTGGAGGAAATCATCGCGGCTTGTGAAAATATGTCTTCAGCCAAAACTGGAGCCCTCATTGTGATCCAGCGGAACAACAGGCTAGACTTTGTAAAAAATACTGGAGACAAAATGGACCTTGAGGTCAATCAACCTATAATTGAGAGCATTTTTTTTAAAAATAGTCCTCTTCATGATGGTGCCATAATCATTGAGGAAAACCGGATCACTGCCACCCGTGTAATCCTTCCCGTTACCAACGAACGAAATATCCCGCTTCGATTTGGCCTTCGCCATCGTGCCGCAGTCGGAATCACTGAAAAAACAGACGCCGTGTGCTTGGTAGTCTCTGAAGAAAGTGGACAAATATCTTATTTAAGAGACGGTGATTTTGTATTGTTTGAAGATACCGAGGAGCTTTATAAGGTAATGAAAAGAGATTTGAGTTAAAAACTATTTTAGCCTTATTTTATTTCGCAAAATCTACCCTTCTCATTGAAAGAATCCAATTAGACGGCCTCCTCGCCCATAAACTGAACCTCATAAAGTTTTCTGTAAAAACCATCCTTTATTTTCAATAGTTGTTTATGATTGCCCTCCTCGACAATTTTTCCGGCATCCATTACGATTATTTTATCCGCTTTTTTGATGGTTGCCAATCGGTGGGCAATGACTATGGAAGTCCGATCTTTTGTTATTTTTAATGTTGCTGTCTGGATCATTTCCTCAGAATAAGTGTCAACAGAGGAGGTAGCTTCATCCAAAACAAGAATACTCGGTTTGCTTACATAGGCTCGTAGAAAAGAAATCAATTGTCGCTGGCCAGAGGAAAGCATGCTCCCACGCTCCTTCACATTATAATGATATCCACCTGGAAGGGACTCAACAAACTTATGGACCCCTATTTCTTTGGCAGCCTCAACCACCTCTTCTTCTGAAATATCAGGATTGTTCAACGTAATATTGTTCAAAATTGAATCAGCAAACAGAAAAACATCCTGTAGAACTACGGCAATTTGATCCCGTAAAGAGGCTAATTTATATGAAGTTATGGGTATATCGTCTATTAGGATTTCACCACTGTCAATTTCGTAAAAACGATTTAATAGATTGATAATTGTCGTTTTTCCCGCACCAGTTGCACCAACAATGGCAACCGTTTCACCGGGGTTTGCGATAAATGAGATTCCCTTTATCACTTCTTCCTCGGGAGAGTAGCCAAAACGTACATTTTTGAATTCAATTTTACCGTTTGTGCTGGAATACTGAACAGTGCCGGTATCGGAAATATGCGACTTCGTGTCGAGAATCCCAAAAACCCGATTTGCTGCCACCATACCCATTTGCAATGTATTGAATTTATCTGCTATTTGACGTAAGGGTCTAAAAAGCATTTCAGCATATTGGATAAAAGCCGTGATAATACCCAATGTAACGACCCCTCCTCCTATAACGTTCAATCCGCCGTACCAAACTACCAGGCCAGTGGCAATTGCCCCGGCCATTTCCGCAATGGGAAAAAATATTGAGTTGTACCAAACGGTTTTTATCCAGGCTTTTCTGTGGTTTTCATTTATTTTGGTAAAACGCTCTTGTTCTGTTTTTTCCCGAGTGAAAATCTGGACTATTTTCATTCCGCTGATGCGTTCCTGGACAAAAGAGTTCAAGTTTGCCACTTGGTTCCTAACGTCTTCAAAAGCCACTTTCATCGCCTTTTGAAAAACACGGGTGGCATACAGAATAAAAGGTAAAACAATAAAAACGATCAATGAGAGTCGCCAGCTTTGGGTCAACATAAATCCAGCGATTACGACCATTTTGAGCAAATCGCTCATAATCATAAATAATCCTTCGCTGAAAATGCTGGAAATGGTTTCCACATCATTCACAGCCCGGGTTGTTAATCTACCGACCGCGCTCTTGTCAAAATATTTCATTTTAAAACTCACCATCAAGCGGAAAAGTTTTTGTCGTAGATCACGAATAACACTTTGTCCTAGCCAGTTTGCATAAAAGATAAATGCAAATTGAAAAACCACCTCCAAAGTCAAGACCACGATCATCAGGATGACATATTTCATAAAGCCCTCCCCATCTTTCGGAACAATGGAATTATCTATTGCCAAGGTCAAAAGATAGGGGCGCAATATTGCCAACCCAGACATTATGATGGCGGCAAATGCCACAAAAAAGAAAAACAAACGATATGGCTTGGTGAATGCCAACAACCGTCTGAACAGTTTAAAATCGAATGCGTTGCCTGTGTTTCCTGACACTTTTATATTATTGGTTCTTTAATTTCTAGAATATATGAATTCACAAAAATGACTGTTACAAATAAACCGAAAACATCTTTTATAAAGGATATTTTTGGCGAGATGTATTTTTATTTGAGCTTATGTGGTCTGGATAAACCACTTTTTTTAAATACAATCCGTGCGCGGGAGCCGAAGCGCCTGCTTTACTCCTATCTCTACTTGCCAATATTTCTCGAAAATCGTCCAAGGTAGTTTTGCCAAAGCCTATATCCAATAGTGTTCCCACAATGGCACGGACCATATTACGCAAAAAACGATCCGCTATTATAGTGAAAATAAGACAGTGTTTTTCAATTTCCCAAACTGCTTTATTGATGTTGCAATTATATGTTTTAACATCAGTTTTTGAACGTGAAAAACATTTAAAATCAGTATATTCCATTAAAATCAAGGCCGCCTCATTCATCAAGTCGACATCGGGTTTCTTGTATAATTGAAAAGCAAGATCTTGTGAGAAGGGATCTTTTCCTATTGCTATATGGTATTCATATTCCCGCTGGATTGCATCGAAACGAGCATGGGCATTCTCTTCAACTTCAAAAATACTTTTCACGGAAATATCCTTCGGAAGAAAAGAATTTATGCGAAATATAAGTTCTGAATGGATATAAAGAGGCTCTGAGTCAAAATGGGCGAAAAGTTGCTTGGCGTGCACCCCTGTATCGGTTCTTCCCGCTGCAGTAAGTTTCAATTCTTCCCGAAATAGGGTCGATAGCGTTTCCTCCAAAACTTCCTGCACGCTTATCTGGTTCGGCTGCCGTTGCCAACCAAAATAGGCCTTTCCATTATAAGCTATTTCAATAAAATATCGCAATTATTCCGTTTTTCCAGAATTGACAAAATTACGATTTACCTGCCATCATTGAACCTTGAATCCCGAAAATCTTAATAACTTCGCTTGACAATTATTTAAACCTCCGTTTTGAAAAAAATCCTCCTCCTCAGCGACACGCACGGATATATAGATGAAAAAATCCTTAAATATGTAAAACAAGTTGATGAAGTTTGGCACGCTGGCGACATTGGGAACCTTTCGGTAACGGATGCCATTAAACATTTAAAACCACTGCGGGCGGTCTTTGGCAACATTGACAATAATGAAGTTAGAGTCGAATTTCCTTTGAACAACCGCTTTATGTGTGAAGAAGTTGATGTATGGATCACCCATATTGGCGGTTATCCAGGAAGATACAGTCCATCGATCCGGCAGGAAATTTATAATAATCCCCCGAAAATATTCATCAGCGGCCATTCCCATATATTAAAAGTGATGCCGGATAAAACCACAGGATTGCTCCACATGAACCCGGGCGCGGTGGGAAAACATGGGATACATAAGGTAAGGACCATGCTTCGTTTTGAAATCGATGGCAAAACTATCCAGAACCTGGAAGTCATCGAATTCGCAAGGTAGTTTGTTTAAATAAAATCAATACGTTAGAAACAAAAAACCCTCGGAGATGGCATTCTCCAAGGGTTTTGCACTAATATACCAAGATTGGTTTATCGCAAACGATCAACAGATTTTACGAGATCCTCATCCTTTTTTATGGCCTTATTGGCCAGCACTAAAAAAACGATAGAAATGATGGGAATGAACATCGCAATACCCTTCTCAGAAACCAGAGCTTCTCCGGATAGTGTTAGCGATCTGTAAACGACAACTCCTAGTAATACAAAATTTGATAGTATGTTCAATCGGTTTAGGACAAACTGTGTCTGTCTCTTTTTGAAACTCAAAATTGAAATGATGGCAAATATAATGGAAAGAAAAATCAAACCAAAAACCAAAGGTTCCTCTCGTTCAATAATTACTGAAGCGTCCTCAGCCAAGATGGTGGGAAACCAAACAAACAGGGCTCCCATTAATATCGCAGAAATAATTAGATATATAGTTTGAATACGTTGGATCATCTTAAGCAATCAATTATTGGACAAAAATACTGTTTCTTTTTAGAAAAAATAACTGTGAAATTTAATTTATTATCGTAATATTGCAGAATCTATTCGTAACCATTTCAATCGAGGTTACTTAGTCTTCAAATAAAACTTTCAACGTACTTACCTACTCAAGGAGCATAATAGTATAAACTTAAACTATAGGATTTTTAGATGTTTGAAATTTCAGAATTAAAAAACAAAAAGCTACCTGAACTTCAGGAAATAGCCAAGGAACTTAATGTTCCAAAATATCGTACACAAAAAAAGCTTGATTTAGTATATCAAATTCTCGATTATCAAGCTGCAAACCCCAAAGCAGTAAAAGCCGTTATACAAA
>CAZMDY010000048.1:5285-13367 GCA_964565295.1 uncultured Aequorivita sp.
AACAGATCGAAACATCAACGAGCCGATCACAATACTGACAATCGTCAGAAACACCAATCGCATAAACATAAGGATGGGAATGTCCAAGACCACAAAAATGGCAACAAAGATTCCCGCAATCGGTACCGCGAGCCCGATTATGAATTTGACGGAATAATCGAAAGTGAAGGAGTTTTGGACATTATGCAGGATGGTTACGGTTTTCTGCGATCCAGTGATTATAATTATCTTTCTTCTCCCGACGACATCTATGTGTCGCAATCACAAATACGTCTGTTCGGGCTAAAAACGGGAGATACCGTATTGGGAGAAGTTCGGCCTCCAAAGGAAGGTGAGAAATATTTCCCCTTGATAAAGGTGAACAAAATCAATGGCTTAAATCCAAATGTGGTAAGGGATCGAGTTTCCTTTGAACATTTAACGCCGCTCTTCCCACAGGAAAAGTTCAATCTGGCCGACAAGCAGAGTACAATTTCCACAAGGATTATTGACCTGTTTGCTCCCATTGGAAAAGGACAGCGAGGAATGATCGTTTCGCAGCCTAAAACAGGTAAAACCATGTTGTTGAAAGACATTGCCAACGCCATTGCTGCAAACCATCCGGAAGTTTATCAGATTATTCTTCTTATAGACGAACGACCCGAGGAAGTAACCGATATGCAACGCAATGTCCGAGGCGAAGTCGTTGCCTCTACATTCGATAAAGAAGCCACAGAACATGTTCGTGTGGCAAATCTTGTTATCGATAAAGCGAAAAGATTAGTGGAATGCGGTCATGATGTTGTTATTCTCTTGGATTCAATTACTCGTTTGGCCCGGGCATACAATACCGTACAACCGGCGAGCGGAAAGATTCTTAGCGGTGGTGTTGATGCCAATGCGCTTCACAAACCAAAGCGTTTCTTTGGTGCAGCTCGAAACATTGAAAATGGAGGATCGTTAAGTATTATCGCAACTGCTTTGACCGAAACAGGCTCAAAAATGGACGAGGTGATCTTTGAGGAGTTTAAAGGAACTGGCAATATGGAGCTACAATTGGATCGGAAGATTTCAAACCGTAGAATTTTCCCTGCCATTGACCTTACTTCTTCCAGTACGCGTAGAGATGATCTGTTGTTGGACGAAAACGTAATCCAAAGAATGTGGGTGTTGCGCAAGTATCTTGCCGATATGAATCCCGTGGAAGCTATGGAATTCATCAACGACCGGATCAAGAACACCAGAAACAACGAGGAATTTCTTATTTCGATGAACGGGTAAACCTTAATCCTCCAATTCTTAATAGCAAAAGTTCTTTCATTTTATTGAAGGAACTTTTTTTGTTGGGTGTGTAATAATATCATTTGTGTCATTGATCTTTGGAAAGATAAGCGATGTAAAATCATCTTCCCATCGAGACACGATCATTAGGTCTCACATTGTTTTAGTTCCGTTTTCTCCACAGATATGTGGGCCTGTTGGGGCTCATTTATATAAAATATATAATGATTAAGGCATGCCACAAAAAAGCCCCGATCTTTCGATCAGGGCTTTTATCTTTTTTTGTTCTGCAATTAAATTTGGATTATTGCTTAACAATTTTTTGGGTAAGGACACCAGCAGATGTTTCCACTTTCAAAAGGTAGATGCCCTGAGAAAGAGAAGTCATGTCGATAGCGTTATTGCTATAATCAGCATTTACTTTTTTGCCCAAAATATCGAAAACTGCTACTGAATCAACAGTTACATTTGATGGGGTTTGGATGTTCAGGATTCCAGTAGTTGGGTTTGGATAGACACCTACCTGGGATAGAACTTGACTGTTTATTGACAACACATCACATTGCCCATTAAGCACATAGGTAAATGATAAATTTTCTGGGTCGGCAGCATTAAATGGAGCCCAATCACCGGTAGAGTCATCGATATAAAAAGTAATTGAGCCTGTGGCAGCTTGCGTAAAGTTCACTCCAACCTGAATCCCATCATCATCCACCATTGAGATGCCAAAAAAATAATCGGTACTGGCTCCGGAACTGGATTGGATCGGATCCAAACCACTTAAGTCAACAACAATTTCATACAAACTTACTAAAGCGCCAGAAGTTAGAGAGATATCCTCAATGAATGTAGCAGATGTTGGTTCAACCACTACTGAGGTCAGTGCAGAACCTGGCCCTGTGGTTCCAAAATCCTCATAAAAAACAAATTCAAATTCTGCCTGATCTACTGTGTAAGTAGGATCGTTGTACGCTCCTACAATCATAGTAACATCCGTTGCTTGAAAGGTTTCATTTTGAGGAACTGTAAATCTTGAAGCATACTTAGTTGAATTAATGGCGCCCCCATACAAATTGTCCCGTGGATGCTCAAATGAACAATCCGCCATGATGTTGTTGTACGAATAAGAGGTGGTTTCGCCAATTTCCACGCGATCAACTTGGGCATTCATTGCAAATGCGGCCATTAAAGCAATCGACAATAAAGATGTAATTTTTCTCATGATTAAAAGTTTTAAGTTATTAAATGATGAACAAATCTAAATAAAATAAATTGATAAATCCTAATTTTCTTGAAGTTTTTACCCCAATTTAAATCTTGCGAATTATCGTTGACACGCTATAAACGACCAAAACTCCATATAAAATGAATAATATAGCTTCTGCTTAATCATATATGAACAAAAAGCCGTTTTCCAAAGCAAATCGACAATCAAGATTTGCTTTTATCTCCAATATTTCAAATTGGTTTATTTTTAGACTGTGTTTTTAGTTTTATGAGCCCTCCCAGTAAAAATTAAAACTCAATCCTCGGGCGGATATCCATTGATTTTCTCAAAAATCTCATCAAAATTCTCCCGAAGATGGCCCCTCAGTTTCAAACGATAGTCCTCCTTCAACCAAGTGATAAAATTATTGGTGCTTTTGCTAATACATTTGGCATATTTATCAATACGATGATCTATGTCATCCCCCAATTGCTTTGCCAAGTCCAAGGCGTCATAAACGTCTTCACTATTTTCAACACAGATATAAGCATGCTGGGCAATGGAACGTTCCAGTACAACCTTGGACGATTCTCCTTTAAAAGTAGCATCCTGATACGTTTTTTTGATATTAAAATAGACCTCCTTGCTCTTTGAAAATTCCTCGCGAAGCTCCTCTGGCATTTCATAGGTAAAATTGCTCTCAAGTTCTTCATCGCTGTACAGACTGTCCACATAATAATCTGGGTTGTTGAATATTGCTTGCCAGTCCAATGGAGCTTCCCACGGTCCGAAACGCTGGTAATTGTTTCCTAGATCGATAACAGAAAATTTTGATTTATTGTTCAAAATCCTCGACCCTCTACCTATCATCTGAAAATAAAGCGTCAAAGAACGCGTAGCCCGATTGAGAATTATTGTCTCAATAGTGGGTTCATCAAACCCGGTTGTCAAAATACTGACAGAGGTAAGAATGGCATCGGGCGTTTCCCGAAACCATTTTAATATATTCTTGCGTTCTTTTTTTGTAGCAGTATTGTCCAAATGCATAATGGGCAATCCTTCGGCCTTTAAATGGTAATAAACTTGGATTGAAGTATTGATCCCATTATTAAAAATTAAGGTTTTTTTGCCTTGGGAATGGGCCATATAAGCTTGATATAATTGGTCCAGCATGTTTGTGCCAGAATATAAATCGTCTGAGGATTTTACCGTATAATCGCCGTTTGGTCCAATTTCGAGTGAAGTAAGCCCCATATTATATTGAAACACCTCTACTTGGGCCAGAAATTCATTGTCTATCAGGGACTGTATGCTTTCTCCGACTATAAGGTCATCATAGTTGTCCTTCATCGGGAGATTTCTATTGGAGCTCAATGGTGTGGCCGTAACACCGAGAATAAAGGATTTCTCAAAAAACTTAAAAAGTTTGGTAAATGAATTGTAGTGGGCTTCGTCAATAATAACCAGGCCCACCCCGGAAATATCCAATTTATCGTCGTTCAATCTATTGTTTAAGGTTTCCACCATAGCCACAAAACAACTGTACTGATCTTGGTCTGAAAGATTTGCAGTGCTGTTTACAACCTTGTTTACCACTCCAAAGCTGGTCAACATCTCTGAAGTCTGCTTGCAAAGCTCCACCCGATGCGTCATTACCAAAACCTTTTTCTGGTGTGTTTTTAGGTATTGCCGGACTATTTCCGAGAAAATTACAGTTTTGCCTCCTCCGGTGGGAAGTTGGTAAAGCAGGTGATAGTCATCAGGAGCGGTTTCAAATTTGTCAAAAATCTGATCAATTGCACCTTTTTGGTAACTATATAATTCTTTGTCTGTTTTTTTTTCTTTAATAACTTGTGCTGTGTCCATCATTCTCCATCTCTTTTTTGGGGTTGCAAAAATACTACAATTTAAGGGTCTTGGACGAAGAATGGCAGAAGAAATTGTGCAGAACCAGTTCCAACGCAGATTAAGTGTGTATAGATTTTGAGGGCTTGTATAATATTTACACACTTTCTGTCTACTCAATAGCCAAAAAAATGCTTTAAAGCCCCTAAAAGCGCAATGGCACAACGCTTGCCTAAGAGAGAAAGAAAATTTTCAGACTTCACTGTTATTTATAAGACAAAAATGAAACATTCAAACCAAGAACATAATTTTAAAAATATTCCGCAATCACCTATTTGTAGGTCAACTTCAGAAAACATAATGCAACAATCCGCCCACGATGATGCAGATAATAAAACCAACAAGCAACCAAACAAAGGCAACACAAATCCTTGGGGAATTTTTGTATTGGCGAGCACATTCCTCTTAATGTTGGTTGCCACATACTTATTTTTCTTTTTAAATAGTGACTTTGCAGCCTTTCATGAAGAGCGGATCAATTCAAATTGGGGTTATCCTTTTCTGATTTTGGCCATTTCCCTTCTTATTTTTAAAGCTGGATTCTTCATATATACACTTTATCGATATTTCCGATATAGAGCCATTGCTTCCGTAAATGATGAGGAATTGCCCACGGTTACTGTAATTGTGCCAGCCTATAATGAAGGCAAACAAGTTTGGGAAACGCTGAAGAGCTTGGCCAACAGTGATTACCCCCAATCTAAGTTGCAATTGTTGGCAATAGATGATGGTAGTAAAGACGATACTTGGCAGTGGATGTTGAAAGCGAAAAACGTATTGGGGGAAAAACTTAGCATTTTTCAACAACCCAAAAATAAAGGAAAACGACACGCCTTATACCGCGGGTTCCATTTGGGCACGGGTTCTATTTTTGTAACTGTTGACAGTGATTCTATTGTAAAACCAGACACGCTGAGAAATTTGGTAAGTCCCTTTGTAGTGGACAAGGACTGTGGTGCCGTTGCTGGAAATATCCGTGTGCTCAACAATAAAAGAGCACTTTTGCCAAAAATGTTGGATGTAAGTTTCGTCCTTAGCTTTGAATTTGTGCGTTCCGCAGAAAGCAGTCTAAACTCAGTGCTGTGCACTCCTGGAGCTTTGGCCGCCTATCGGAGATCTGCTGTATTCGCCTGCCTGCCGGAATGGATCAATCAAAAATTTATGGGCAAACCTTCCGATATCGGTGAGGACCGGGCGATGACAAATATGATCCTAAAACAGGGCCACAAGGTTTTATTTCAACGAAATGCCTATGCCTATACCAATGTTCCTGAAAATTACACAGGACTTTATAAAATGTTCATTCGGTGGGGCCGCAGCAATGTTCGGGAGAACATTGAGATGTCCAAATATGTTTTCACCAACTTTAGGGAAGGCTCAAAAAGTGGTGCCCGACTGTTGTTCATCAGTCAGTCTTTAAAGATCATTATGAGTTATCCTTTTATATTGTTCATGCTTTTCTTTATAGCCACCCATCCCGTTCTATTTTTCAGCTCTACGCTCTTCGGAATTCTGGTGTTCTCCAGTTTTCCAGTGCTGTTCTATGCCAAGCGCTACAATTTAACAGAATCGGTTTGGGCGTATTCGTATAGTGTCTTTTATACTTTTGCTTTGTTCTGGATTACTCCTTACGCCATTGCCACGGCAAGTAAAAGAGGTTGGTTGACTCGGGGATAAACTTAGTTTTTGTCCTCCAACAATGGAACAAACCGGAATTCGCCAAATTCCTTCTTTTCAAATTCTGTTTCTGATTTTCGTGTAAAAACAGTCATTATCTGCACGTCGTCACCAACAGGAATAACCAGCCTCCCTCCCACTTTGAGTTGTGCCAGTAAGGGATTTGGAACAAAGGGCGCTCCCGCAGTAACGATAATTCCGTCAAAAGGAGCTTCCTCTTCCAGGCCAAGATAACCATCGCCAAAAATCAACCGTTTAGGTTTATAGCCCAATTTCGGCAAAAAGAGTTTTGCTTTCTTAAACAGTTCGTTTTGTCTTTCAATAGTGTAAAGATTCGCACCCATTTCGATCAGCACCGCCGCTTGATATCCGCTCCCTGTTCCAATCTCCAGAACCTTATCCCCTTTTTTTACTTCCAAAAGTTCGGTCTGCCGCGCCACAGTATACGGCTGTGAAATGGTTTGATCTGCCCCAATTGGAAAAGCCTTATCAACATACGCGTGGTCAATAAATCCTGAATCCATAAACAAATGGCGTGGGATCCTGCCGATCGCCGCCAAGACTTCTTTATCATGAATTCCTTTTTTTTCCAAGGTTTGGACCAATTTTTTTCGCATTCCCTGATGCATAAAAGAATCTTTCATTCCTGTAATTTTTAAAATGCAAAGTAACCAAATTTGCTTGGGAAGAACCAAATATCGTCAAATAAGAAATATACATCGGTAGAGAACTCACTATCACATCCATAAAGACATTTTCTTAGTAAAAGAATGTTTTTTTTAATTGAAACAACTTCAAAAAAACAAGCACAATAAATAAAAGGATATTCTAACATCTTACCCAACCACAGTTCAGGGAGGATTTAACCGGTTTGTCAAGTTTGTTAATGGACATTTCATCCTAAAATATTACATTTGTGAAAAACACTTATTCATGTTAAAAGCGGGAGTTCTTGGTGCAGGACATTTGGGGAAAATTCACCTCAGATTACTCAAACAATCTGAAAAATATGAATTGGTCGGATTTTATGATGCTGATAAAAATACCTCAGAAAAGATTGAAGCCGAATTTGGATATAGGTCTTATCCTAGCATGGAAAGTCTCATTGAGGCTGTCGAAATGGTAGTGGTAGTTACGCCTACCATTCATCATTTTGAATGTGCCAAAAAAGTAATTGAAGCGGGAAGACATCTATTCATCGAAAAGCCAATAACCCAAACCGTTGCCGAGGCGGAAATAATACGGGATTTGGCAAAAAAACATAAAGTGCGTGGTCAAGTGGGCCAAGTGGAACGCTTCAACCCCGCGTTTATGGCCATTCAAGATAAAATAAACAATCCGATGTTTATCGAAACCCACAGATTGGCCGAGTTTAATCCTCGAGGCACTGATGTTTCCGTGGTTCTGGATTTGATGATCCATGATATCGACATAATTTTAAGTGTTGTAAAAAGTAACGTAAAAACAGTCAGTGCCAGCGGCGTTTCGGTTTTGAGCGATACACCCGACATCACCAATGCCAGGATCGAATTTGAAAACGGTTGTGTGGCAAATCTTACTGCCAGCCGAATTTCACTCAAAAATATGCGGAAGGCACGTTTCTTTCAGCGTGATGCATATATTTCAGTGGATTTTTTGGAAAAGAAATGCGAAGCGGTCCGGATGAAGAATGCCCCAAAGGAACTTGATGATTTTGCAATGGTTCTTACCAATGCGGAAGGTGTCCAAAAACAAATATATTTCGAAAACCCAAAAGTTGAGAGCAACAACGCAATCCTGGACGAACTTGAAAGTTTTGCCGATGCAATCAAAGCCGATAGAGTTCCTGCAGTATCCTTGGGGCAGGGAACTGAAGCCCTGCGCATTGCGATGTTGGTAATCGATAATTTCAAAAAGTTATAGGTTTAAAAAAAGAATAATCACTTACATAAAAGTTTAAAATCAAAGATGAAAAACATAGCAGTTATTGGTGCCGGTACAATGGGAAATGGCATCGCCCACACTTTTGCACAATTTGATTATAAAGTACATTT
>CAZMDY010000049.1:0-13343 GCA_964565295.1 uncultured Aequorivita sp.
TTCAATGATCAATCCCTTTAGATTTGGATAGGACAGGAGATATTCTATCGAAGTTTGGTCCATTCCAGGGAACATTTTGATCAGCAAAATATTTGTTTCCAGATTTTTATGGACTTTCAGTTTTTTGCGACGATTGACTTTGTATAATGCGCTGTCATTGATCGCCAAGTGTACGCCACTTATGGCAAGAGCGGGGTAGTTAAATGAATCGAAAGCCTCAAAATTTTCGGCATTGATTTTTGAAGTGCGATTGGCGCGATAAAGCTTATATTCAAAATAAAGGCATACCTCCGATAATTTTGGCATTCCTTTTTCTTGTAGGGAAGCAATCTGTATAGCCGTGATTAGATTTTCCTTTGCATCAGTACGCAAATCTCCAATGGGAAGCTGCGAGCCTGTAAAAACTACTGGTTTGCCCAAGTTTTCCAACATAAAACTAAGGGCAGAGGCCGTATAGCTCATCGTATCGCTTCCGTGGAGTACCACAAAGCCATCTGTTGTATTGTAATTTTCTTCGATAATTGTAACAATGTCCACCCAATACGTTGGATCCATATTCGAGCTGTCAATTGGCTTCTCAAAAGTAGTGGTGGATATATCACAGTCCAACAGTTTAATTTCAGGAATATGGTTGAGCAATTCATCAAAATTGAAGTTGCGCAACGCCCCAGTGTCAAAGTCCTTGATCATTCCAATGGTTCCACCTGTATATATAAGGAGTATGTTTGGTTTTTTTGCCATATCGTTTTGCTGAATTTTATATCCGAAAAACCGACTTTGAGTTTTCTGTTGTTCTACGCGCCAGTTCAGTTTCAGAAATGTTATAGATGTCCGACAGTTTTTTACTTATATAAACCAGATAACTGCTCTCATTGCGTTTGCCGCGAAATGGTGCCGGAGCGAGATAGGGTGAGTCCGTTTCCAATACGATATGTTCCAAAGGGATTTGGTCCAAAAAAGTATCGATTTTGCCATTTTTAAACGTGACAACACCGCCAATGCCAAGTTTCATGTTATATGAGATCGCTTGTTGCGCCTGTTTAAACGTTCCGGTAAAACAATGAAAAATCCCGAATAGATCGTTATCTTTTTCAGTTTCCAAAACATCGAAAATCTCATCAAAAGCATTGCGGCAATGGATCACTATGGGAAGTTTATATTTCTTAGCCAACTGGATTTGCCTTCTAAATGCGATTTTTTGAATTTCTAAGGTCGAAGTGTCCCAATATAAGTCAATTCCGATTTCGCCAACGGCATAAAATTTTCTTTTATTGAATTGTTCTTCCACGTGGGCCAATTCCTCTGCATAATTCTCCTTCACTGAGGTTGGGTGCAAGCCCATCATTAAGAATACGTTTTCAGGATATTCCTTTTCAAGCGCATACATTTCCGTGGTGTGGTTGGAGTCTATCGCCGGCACAAAAAATCGGCTTATCCCCGCTTTTTGCGCTCTTTGGATCATTTGTCGGCGGTCGTCCTTAAAGGCTTCACTATATAAATGGGTGTGGGTATCGGTCAACATAGCTACAAAGCTACCTATTTTGTTTGCTATATTTACACAAAAAAGCAGATGCAATTACGCGAGTTTCTTCATGGCAAAGGTTTTTATCGAATTCCCCTTAAAAAACTGATTACCGGTCATTATCTATTTACTGGAAAAGTAAACGGAATAAAAGGCGATTTTATCTTGGACACTGGAGCTTCCACAAGTTGCATTGGCCTTGTCGATGGCGAACGGTTTTTCTTGATTAGTGAAGACAGCGCGATCAAGGCTGCCGGAGCAGGAGCGGTAAATATGGAAACCATGTTTTCACGCAACAACACCTTTGCCGTCGACAAATGGGAAATAAAAAACATGGATTTCGTCCTTTTTGATCTTTCTCATGTAAATGAAGCGTTGCACCAGGCTGAAGAACAATCTGTCCACGGAATCATTGGTGCTGATTTTTTAAAACTTCACCGTGCGGTGATCGATTATGGAAGAAATTGTTTTTATGTAAAATAGTAACATAGGGAAAATAGGTTTTCTTCACTATTTTAAGTAGTTTTATATCCTACTTCAAATATACAAGCCGTTTTGAAGATACCATCCTCAATTATTCTGTTTCTCGGGCTTTATCCATTTTCGGGGTATTGTCAAGATATAGGTCATTATAAAAAGATTGTAGCCTCTACCGTCGATCAATTGGAAAAAATGGAGGCTCTAGACAGTTTGATGTCCTACACATTTTCCTCAGATCCAAGGGCCTTTATTGATTATAGTCTTGAGTATATTAATATTGCGCAGGAAATGGATAGCATTGAAAATGCAGCCCGAAAAGCGATGAACCTACAACGACCATTGACGAATTTTGAGAACGACCCTAAAAAAGCAGTAGCCGTAATAAATGGTGTGCTGGCCAGAAAATATAAGATTAAGGACAGTCTTTTGCTTGGGGGACTTTACCTGAAAAGGGGCAGGGCGAGGACAAAAATTGACATGGAGGAGGCTATTGAGGACTATACTATAGCTTTAGAAAATTTCTCAGTCTTAGACACACTCAATATAGCTGACACATATCTATTTAGGGGTCAAGCCTATGCAAATACTGGCAAGTTTGTTTTGGCAAGTGAAAATTATACCGAGGCCTATAGAATTTACGAAGAGAAAAAGAAATACGATTACATGGTTTTTGCCCAACAAGGCATAGTCAATATGTTCAGTATGAACGGATTTTTTGATAAGGCAAAAACCGAAAGGGATTTGCTTATTGACAAAATGAAATCGTTGGAGCTGGACGTTTATCTTGCGGGTGAATATTATAACCAAGCCATCGACTACAAAAAAATGGGCCATCGTGAGCAGGAATATGCATCGCTGTTGGAAGCTGAAAGGCTCTTTGATGAAAATCCGTCCCACAGTTCGATTTTTATTGGGATCCATTCTATGCTGATTGGATTTTACTGTGATGAAGGCCAAATAGACGAAGCTAAAAAGCATCTGGATTTTCTTGAATCCTTGGAATATAATTTTTTTGGCGACATTCCCAGTGAATTGAACTATTTGGGAGGTAAAGCCACCTATCTTAAAGCTATTGGGGAATTTGCGGAGGCCCTTACCTTTGCAAAAAGAAAACTTGAATTGGCAGAGCAACTTAAGATTGAGGACGAGATCATGGAAGCCCATAATCTACTTTCAGAAATCTATCTTCGAATCGGGGAACCTTATAAAAGCATAGAGAGCACTCGCACTGCTTCATCAATTCGCAATAATATTTACAATAAAAGCACGGCGAATGCCCTAGTTTATTACCAAACCTTATACGAAATAGAAAAAAAGGGGAAGCAACTTGCAGAACAAACTGCAAGCATCATGCTTCTGGAAAAGAACAATGAAATATTCAAAAATGTTCTTTTTTTTGGCGGCTTCGCTATTGTGTTGTCGTTTGGAGTAATTCTCCTGTATCGAAATCAACGCCATTTAAAAACCCGAAAAATGTTACAAGAGCAGTTCAGTCAGGAGCTTTTGATATCACAAGAGGATGAAAGACGAAGAATTTCCAAAGATTTGCACGACGGTATAGGGCAACAATTGTTGGTGATCAAAAACAGATTGCTAAAGGATGGCGATGATGGAACTAAAAAAATGGTCAACAGTACAATTGAGGAAGTCCGAAGTATTTCGCGGGAACTTTATCCTTTCCAACTTCAAGAAATGGGCATAACCAAGGCTATCGAGCACACTATCGACCAAGTTGACAAAAACACTTCCATTTTTATTTCGTTCGAAGTCGATAATATTGACAACGTTTTTTCAAAAGAAGAAGAGGTGAATATCTACAGAATTGTTCAGGAAAGTCTAAGCAATATCATTAAGCACGCCCACGCAAGTGCAGGCAGGATTTTAATCAAAAAATTCGCAAAAAACATTACGATTTCCATCAAGGACAATGGGGCTGGTTTCGATTTTACCGAAAAATATACTGATTCCAAATCCCTTGGACTCAAAACCCTTTTGGAACGTACAAAGTTTTTAAAAGGCCAAATGAAAGTCACCTCAAAAAAAGAGGAAGGCACCACACTCGAATTCCATTTTCCACTATGACCCGTAACAACAAACCAACCATTATCATCGCAGACGATCATCCATTATTATTAAAGGGATTGAGCGATTTTTTAATTGAAAAAGGATACAATCTAATAGGTAGTGGAAAAGATGGCCGGGAGGCTTATAATTTAATAGTCCAAAAAGACCCGGATATAGCTATATTGGATATACAGATGCCTTATATGTCTGGAATTGAGATTGCCCAAAAATGCCGAAGTCAAGATATAGAAACCAAAATAGTATTGATTACACTACACAAGGAAATGGAACTATATCAAAGTGCAAAGGAATTGAACATATTCGGTTACATTCTCAAGGAGTTTGCATTAGAGGAAATCGAAACGTGCATTGAAACGGTAAAAACCGGGAAACCTTTTTTTAGCACTCAGCTAAGGGAGTTGATAGGGGTGATTCTTACTGAAGATACTGAGCTGAACAAGTTGACGCCTTCGGAAAAAAAAATACTTAAGCTCATTGCAAAGGATAAAATAAATAAAGAAATCGCCTCCCAGCTTTTCATTTCGCCAAGAACGGTTGAAAAACACCGATCGAACATCATTGCAAAACTCAATCTGGAACCAAAGACGAACAGTTTACTGATCTGGGCCAAAGAAAATCGCAACAAGCTGATCTAAAAGGTGAAAGGTGTCCTATTCTTTAAATTACGTAGATATACGTATATATTTTTCCGAATAATCCAAGCATCTTTACAAAGAAATTTAAGGTCTTGTATTTTTAACTTCCTATCAGACCACAAGGATTTCGTTTATAGGAATGAAGTAGGTTCGTTTTAAATGAAGTGTTAATTTTTTTCTTGATAAATTAGGTAGAACCTTATTTAGCCTTAATCGTAAATCTAACTAACCAAAAAAACCCGGTCTTTACGATCGGGTTTTTAGTTTATAATTAATTTTGGTTACAATTCCAGAGCGCGTGTAACATTATTATCCATCAAGTGCTCTTCAGGATTTTCCAAAGCTTCCTTTATGGCCACCAAAAATCCTACAGATTCTTTTCCGTCAATGATTCTGTGGTCATAGGATAGGGCTACAAACATAATTGGGGCCACAACAATTCCGCCGTCCCTAACAATTGGGCGCTCCACAATGTTGTGCATTCCAAGGATGGCAGATTGCGGTGGATTGATTATTGGGGTGGAAAGCATACTTCCAAAAACACCGCCATTTGAAATGGTGAATGTCCCTCCGGTCATTTCGTCCACAGTAATTTGGCCATCCCGCGCACGCATTGCCAATCGTTTCACCTCCTCTTCCACGCCTCTGAAGCTGAGGTTTTCAGCGTTTCTTATGACTGGAACCATTAATCCTTTAGGGCCAGAAACCGCGATTGAGATGTCCTTGAAATCGTATGTTATCATGTCATCACCATCAATCATGGAGTTTACGTCCGGATAAAGTTCTAGAGCACGAACAACAGCCAAAGTAAAAAAGGACATAAAGCCAAGGCTGACACCGTGTTTATCCTTAAATTGTTCTTTATATTTCGTTCTCAGTTCAAAAATTGGGGTCATATCCACTTCGTTGAACGTTGTGAGCATAGCGGTTTCGTTCTTGGCGGAAACCAAACGCTCGGCCACTCTTCGGCGAAGCATGGACAATCTTTTTCTTTCACTTCCCCTGCTTCCGGAGCTCGGGGTGCCCATGGATGGAACTGCACTTACGGCATCTTCTTTGGTAATACGGCCATCCCGACCGCTACCTTTGACCTCACCTGCAGGAATGGATTTTTCTTCAAGAATTTTCTTTGCTGCAGGAGAAGTTGATCCCGTGGCGTAGGTTTTCTTTTCCCCAGTTTTGGCGGCAGAGGAAGTTTTGGAAGTAGCCTCAGACTTTTCTTCGGATTTTTTCTCTTCTTTTTTTGTTGGTTCGGCAGCTTCTTTTTTAGCCTGAACTTTCCCTTCTCCGCCAGGTTTTTCGGCATCCGTATCGATTAAGCAGACTACTTGCCCGACCGTAACCGCATCACCTTCTTCCGCTTTTAGGGTAATGATTCCGCTGGCTTCCGCGGGAAGTTCCAAAGTTGCCTTATCGCTGTCTATTTCAGCAATTGGCTGGTCTTTTTCAACATAATCCCCGTCTGATACCAACCATGCTGCTATTTCTACTTCCGTAATCGATTCCCCAGGTGAAGGGATTTTCATTTCTAATGCCATAATGTATATTTGTTTAACTTCAATGGATCAAAACACTGAAGCTGGTTTTCACTTGTTTTCTCTTTATTTATATCCTATTCTTCGTCTTGACAATTGTTCCTTTTCAATCTCATTTTTTTGGATCAGGTAATTTAAAGCATCGTAAACATCCGTAAATTGTAAATCATACTTTTGTTCTAACTCTGAGAGTTTTTTACTTAAATCTTTATGTGAAAGCGCAAACTTTCGTATCATCACAAAGGCTCTCATAATTGAAATATTCACCTCAACTGCAGTTTTGCTTTTCAATACGCCCGAGAGCATTGCCACTCCTTGTTCCGTGAAAGCAAAAGGCATATATCTCGTTCCGCCATGTTGGCTTGATATCACAGATTGTGATGTCAAGTTTTCGAATTCTTCCTTAGAAATTTCAAACATAAAATCGCGAGGGAAACGGTCCATATTTCTTCGTGCCGCTTGCTTTAAAACCCTAGTCTCAACGCCATAGATTTCAGCGAGGTCAAAATCCAGCATTACATTTTCGCCTCGGATCTCGTGAATTCTATTTTCGATGGGCTGTAATTTCATCTTAATTGTATCAACATCTAAAATTAAGAAATCGTTTTAAGAAAAACTATTCCATTGTTTTATCAAAAACATTCTCAATAACTTTGGCGTGCCGTGCTTTCGAACGTACGGTACTCCCGGCTGCGGGAGCGGCGTACATTTTTCTACTGCACACCCTGAAATTTCTTGTTTCCTCAAAATGCATCAACAGGTGTGAATAGGCCCCCATATTTCGGGGTTCTTCTTGGGCCCATACAATATCATCCACATTTTTATATTTTTTGATTATTTTTCGAATGGCATCCTCTGGCAAGGGGAACAATTGCTCAATACGCACCAAAGCAACATCATCTCTTTTGAGCGCTTCTCTTTTTTCCAAGAGGTCGTAATAAAATTTTCCTGTAACAAAAACCAGTGATTTTATTTTCGATACTTTGGCCGTAGGATCATCGATCAACATCTGAAAACTGCCATTGGCGAGTTCTTCCTTGGTGGATACTACTTTTGGATGGCGCAGAAGGCTCTTGGGAGTAAAGATGATGAGCGGTTTCCGGAAATTCGTCTTCATCTGCCTTCTCAACAGATGGAAAAGGTTGGCGGGAGTAGTAACATCTGCCACAAACATATTGTCTGAGGCACACATTTGAAGATATCGCTCCATTCTTCCAGAAGAATGTTCGGCGCCCTGGCCCTCATAACCGTGTGGCAATAGCATTACCAAGCCATTTTGCACTTTCCATTTGTCTTCCGCCGACGAAATGTACTGATCGATCATGATTTGTGCTCCATTGCTAAAATCACCGAATTGTGCTTCCCAAAGGGTCAGGCTTTCGGGACTTGCCATAGCATATCCATAATCGAATCCTACAACGCCATATTCTGAGAGCAGAGAATTATAAATATAGAAATTTCCTTGATCTCCTTTTAAATCGTTCAACAAACACACTTCTTCTTCACTGTCTTCAACTTTGATTATTGCGTGTCTATGTGAAAATGTCCCTCGTTCCACATCTTGGCCACTCATCCGAACGTCATATCCTTCTTTTAGAAGGGTGCCATAGGCAAGCAATTCTCCCATCGCCCAGTCCAGTTTGTTGTCGTCAAAAAACATTCTGTGCCGGGCGTCGATAAGTCTTGTCGTTTTTTTTAGGAACTTTTTGTCTTCTGGCAATTTTGTAATTACTTCAGCGATCTCGTCCAATTTCTTGATGTCGAAAGTTGTATCGACCGGTTCGAGCATTTTATTCCTTCGGACATAATCATAACCCTCCCATTCGTCCTGCATAAATGCGGTGATTGTAGTTTTGTCTTCTTTTCGGGAGTCTTCAAGATTTTCTTCGAGCTTATCACGGTATTCCTGCTCCATTTTTTGGATATCTTCCTTTTCAATTACCCCTTGGGCAATGAGTTTTTCGGAATAAATATCACTTGGATTTTTGTGCTTCGAAATTGCCTTATAAAGCTTGGGCTGTGTAAATCGGGGTTCGTCGCCCTCGTTATGCCCATATTTTCTATATCCCAATAAATCTATGAATACGTCGCGGCCAAATTCCATTCGGAAATCCAGCGCAAATAGGGTGGCGTGTACCACGGCTTCAACGTCATCGGCGTTTACGTGTAGAATGGGTGAGAATGTAACTTTTCCCACATCTGTGCAGTACAATGATGAACGGCCGTCCAGATAATTGGTGGTGAAACCTACCTGATTATTTATCACAATGTGGATCGTGCCTTGGGTTTTATAGCCCTCCAATTGAGCCATTTGAACTATTTCATACACAATACCCTGACCTGCAATGGCTGCATCTCCATGAACAATAATCGGCAAAACCTTATTGGGTTGATCTTTGTGGTGGTCGTCCTGTTTTGCCCGTGCAATTCCCTGAACCACGGCACCAACCGCTTCAAGATGCGATGGATTTGGTGCAATGTTTAAATTGATTTCCTTTCCTGATGGGGTTTTCCTTTTCGAGGTCCAGCCTAAATGATATTTTACATCGCCGTCAAAAATATCCTGGGCGTAATCCTTTCCATCAAATTCGCTGAAAATGTCCTTTGCGCTTTTTCCAAAGATATTGGTGAGCGTGCTCAATCTTCCCCTGTGGGCCATTCCCATGACAAATTCCTCAACGCCTTTTTCGGCGGCGTTTTCAATAAGCGTGTCAAGGGCAGGGATCAAACTTTCGCCACCTTCAAGGGAAAAACGTTTTTGTCCTACGTATTTGGTGTGGAGGAAACTTTCAAAAGCTACTGCTTCGTTCAGTTTTTTAAGGATATGTTTTTTGTGTTCGGAAGTAAATTCAGGTTGGTTATCGTTGTAATTTAGCTTGTTTTGGATCCATTCCACTTCGTCCGGATTCCGGATGTACATATATTCAATCCCGATGGAATCACAGTAAATCCGTTCAAGGTGTTGGATGATTTCCTCCAAAGTGGTTTCGCCAACGCCGATGATTTCTCCGGCTTTAAAAGTTTGCTTTAAGTCGTGCTGCGAAAGGCCGAAGTTTTCCAATGCCAAGGTGGGCGAATACTGTCGCCGCTCCCGAACGGGATTGGTTTTTGTGAACAAATGCCCTCTGGTGCGATAGCCGTCAATGAGCTTTACTACTTGGAATTCTTTTACTACATCGGAACAAAGAGCCCCCACATCATAATTGTCAGGATCGGCAATTGGTGTAGTATCCGGAGCAGTGAAAAAATCGCGATTGTCCAGTTCAGACCCAAAATCGAACCCTTGGAAAAAAGCTCTCCAACTGGGTTCAATACTATCTGGATACTGTAAATATTTTTCGTAAAGTTCAGCGATGTACGAAGGGTGTACCGCATTCAGAAATGAGAATTTATCCATGATAAATATTCAAAAGAGACTTATTTTATAAAACGCAACAAAAGTACAATAAATACCTTAATTGGCAGGGTAAGTAACATTTATTTATGCTTGTTGTTGTGCTCGTAAACGGAAAGATTAATGGTTGAAATAATGGATAGTGAGTGGTTATTCTGTTTTAATCTTTTTCCTTTGATCGGCTAGGCCTGTTTTCTCCTTTTGGTCTTTTGAAAATCTAATCTGGATGTTTGCTGTCGGTGCTATGCGATGTATTAATTGGCAAACATTGGTGCGGAATAGCGACAATGTCAAACCACTAAAAACTCCGCTCCATCAGTTTTTCACCAAATTGTCGAAGCAGTTCTTTTTTGTCCTCGGAAATATGAATCTTACTCAACAGGGAATAAGCTTTATTGCTATACTTTTCAATCTCATTTTGCGAAGCTTCAGCTGCCTTTGCAGAAATAAAAATTTCCCGAACGGTGCTTATCTTATCAGATGGATCAGCTGGGTTGATACTGAAAAGATGCGCCAACTCCTCTGCCTGCGATTTTGTGCCATTTGCCATTGCCATTAAGTACAAAAAGGTTTTCTTGTTCGATATAATATCGCCGCCAACCTGCTTCCCGAAAGTCTCTGGATTTCCAAAAACATCAAGATAGTCGTCCTGGAGCTGAAAGGCAATTCCAAGGTTCTTTCCAAATTGGTACATGGTCTCCTTGGCCTCTTCGGGAACAGTGGCCACTATGGCACCCATTTTCATTGCCGCGCCTAACAATACGGCAGTTTTTTGCTCGATCATTTTGAGATATTCGGAAACCTCAACATTTTCTTTTGTCTCAAAATCTATATCGAGCTGCTGGCCTTCACAAACCTGAAGCGCCGTCTCGCTGAACAGTCTGGCGAGTTCTTGAAAAATTTCAGGTTCATAGTTCTCAAAATACCGATATGCCAATATCAACATGGCATCGCCGGAAAGGATTGCGGTATTTACATCCCACTTTTCGTGGACCGACAGCTTCCCTCTCCTAAGGGGCGCTTCATCCATAATATCATCGTGCATCAACGAAAAATTATGAAACAGTTCCACCGCCATCGCTGCCGGAATGGCTTTTTTGAAATCCGTGCCGAAAAAATCGCATACCATTAAGGTAAGCGCAGGCCTAATGCGTTTTCCTCCCAGTGATAAAATATATTTTATGGGATCGTAAAGCTGTTTGGGTTCGTCCTTATCTACTACATTTTCCAGATGCACCCTCAGCTCTAATTGGTATTTATCCAATAAATCCATTGCTTCAAATTTTTAAGCGAAAGTAAGACAAGAAGGAGAAACAGGCACATTTTCGGAACTCAAAATTAGATGATTGTTTTTTTTGAAAAACATGAATTAGTAGATATAGCTTTTCGGGATTCATTTTAAAATCAGCTTCTCAATTATATTATGGAATCTACATCCATTCATTTATAACTTCTTAAATTTGCACCTTAAATTAAATGAAGTTATCAATTAAAGAAAATCCCTGTTTTCTAGGGAATCAAATATGTACAGAACACACAACAACGGTCAACTACGCGCCACGGATATCGATAAGGAAGTAACGCTTTCTGGGTGGGTGCAACGCACTCGCGACAAAGGTTTTATGATGTGGGTAGATCTTCGCGATCGCTATGGCATTACCCAACTTATTTTTGATGCCGACCGCACTTCAAAGGAATTGTTTGAAAAAGCTTCCACATTGGGCCGCGAATATGTGATTCAAGTAAAAGGGACCGTGATCGAGCGACAGTCCAAAAACCCAAATATCCCTACGGGGGATATTGAGATTTTAGTTTCGGAACTAATAGTTTTAAATAAATCCAAAACCCCACCCTTCACTATTGAAGACGAAACCGATGGCGGCGAGGACCTGCGGATGAAATATCGCTATCTCGATATCCGAAGAAATCCTGTGCGCGAGAATCTGATCCTTCGCCATAAGGTATCCATAGCCGTCAGAAATTATCTTTCAGAGAAAGGTTTTATTGAAGTGGAAACTCCGTATCTGATCAAATCCACACCAGAAGGTGCGCGAGATTTTGTAGTTCCTTCGCGAATGAATGAAGGTCAGTTTTACGCCCTTCCACAATCGCCACAAACCTTTAAGCAATTGTTGATGGTGGGCGGATTGGACAAATATTTCCAGATAGTGAAATGCTTTCGTGATGAAGATCTACGTGCAGACCGCCAACCGGAATTCACACAAATAGATTGCGAAATGGCTTTTGTGGAGCAAGAGGATATACTGAATGCTTTTGAAGGATTGACCAAGCACTTGCTGAAAGAAATAAATGGTGTGGAAATTTCCGAATTCCCGAGAATGACTTATGATGAAGCAATGCAGCGATACGGAAACGACAAACCGGACATCCGTTTTGGAATGGAATTTGGCGAATTGAACGAAGTAGCGCAGCACAAGGAGTTCAATGTTTTCAACCAAGCAGAATTGGTTGTTGGGATTGCTGTTCCCGGTGGAAATACCTATACCCGAAAAGAAATCGACAAACTTACCGATTGGGTAAGACGGCCCCAAGTGGGCGCTTTGGGAATGGTCTACGTTCGTTGTAATGACGACGGCACCTATAAATCTTCTGTGGATAAATTCTATACGGAAGAAGATCTGTCAAAATGGGCAGAGATTACAAATGCGAAACCAGGTGATTTGATATTGATACTTTCCGGAGACCAAAACAGAGTAAGGCCTCAGCTAAGTGCCTTGAGGATGCATTTGGCGGAAGAGCTCGGATTACGTGATCCAAAGATTTTCGCCCCGCTCTGGGTCGTGGATTTCCCGCTTTTGGAATGGGATGAGGATACGGAACGTTATTACGCCATGCATCATCCATTTACCGCTCCAAAGCCTGGTCAACTCGAACTTTTGGCCACAAATCCTGCCGATGTAAAAGCCAATGCCTACGATTTGGTTTTGAACGGAAACGAAATCGGGGGTGGATCCATTCGTATTCATGATAAAGACACACAGGCCAAAATGTTTGAATTCCTGGGTTTCACGGCTGAAGAGGCAAAAGCACAGTTTGGATTTTTGATGGATGCGTTCCAATTTGGCGCGCCACCGCACGGGGGAATTGCATTTGGATTGGACAGATTGGTAGCCATTCTCGGCGGCCAGGAAACCATTCGCGATTTTATTGCCTTCCCGAAAAACAATTCCGGTCGCGATGTTATGATTGATGCTCCGTCCGAAATCGACGAACAACAACTAACAGAATTACATTTGAAAATTGAGGTTCCACAATAGAACAGCATGAGAATAAAGATTTAATAAACAATTGATTTCAAAACGATGAAATATTTCTTGTCCATCTTTTTTTTATTGATCCTAATAACCTTCATCACTGGACTCTACATTCAATCTGATGATGAGAATTTAGGGAACCTTCTTGTCGGACTTTCAGTTATGGCCCTTTTCTTTGTTTGGATGCCTGTATTTATATATCACCGGTGGAAAGACAAAAACTTTAAAGATTATATGCTTAGTAAGGAGAATATCAAAAAAATGCAGGATTACCGAAATGGCAAACAATAATTGAACATCTGCTCTTCAGAAAATTTTGGGATTATTTTAACACAATGGTTCAGAATTGTTATATTTGTATTAAACAATAATAATTTTTTTAATACAATGGAAGGAACAGTAAAATTTTTCAATGAA
>CAZMDY010000050.1:0-12986 GCA_964565295.1 uncultured Aequorivita sp.
CCTCTCTTTTGGAGCGGCAAAAATAACATAAAATTTGGATTATCTATTGGTTTGAGGATTATTTTTTCCTTAAAATCCTTTTTGCCCGCTTAACTATTGAAGGTTTCTTTACTGGATCGTGATATCCATTGCTAAAGGATTTGGCTCCATAACCATATCCGTAACCATAGCCGTAACCATAACCGTATCCTTTTCCTGTTTTTTCCACATAATCGTTGAACAATATGCTAATATGCTCTACCTCTCCCCGTCTGTATTTATCATTCACGAAGGTGAGCATGTTTTTATGGGTATATTTTTGGCGAACCAGATAAAGCGTAGCATCGGCGTGTTTGCTAAGCTCCAAGGAATCTGAGACCAGTCCCATCGGTGGTGAGTCAATTACGATATAATCGTAATTTTCCTTAAGCTCCTGGATCATTTTATGCAAACCGTCTCCCATAAGGAGTTCTGATGGATTTGGTGGTGTGGGGCCTGAAGGGATTACATCCAAAAAGGGAGTTTCCGTTTTTTGGACTATGGCGTCTAGAGAAGCTTCATTGATAAGAAAATTTGCCGCTCCAATCGAATTGTCCAAATTAAATGTTAGCGCGATCTTCGGCCTTCTAAGGTCCAAATCTACGATCACTGTCTTCTTTTTGCTCAAGGCAAAGATGGTAGCTAAATTGATCGAACAAAAAGTCTTTCCCTCCCCGCTCACCGATGAAGTCAACAATACAATTTTAGAACCTGTTATCCCCTGTTGTTTATAGAGGAATTGCAGGCTCGATCGCAGACTCCTGAAAGCCTCGGCCAGAGCTGATTTAGGCATGTGGAAAACCGCCAACAACGTTTCTGAATGGTTTTGCCCAATGACTCCAATCAACGGAATTGATGTTATTTTCTCAATATCCTTTACATTATCAATTTTGGTGTCAAAAAATACACGAACGAAAACAAGCAGCACTGGAATAAAAAGCCCCAGCATACCGGCCATAACATAATTCAATTGAGTGTTCGGGCCTATTTGTCCTCCTCCCGTGTCCTTGGCCGAATCTATTACCAATACGTCGCTCACGTTTGCGGCTTTCACCAATCCTGCCTCACTTCTTTTGGACAAAAATAAATTGTACGTTCCTTGACTGAGATTGTACCGCCGTTCTATTTTTAGAAGATCTTGTTGTTCCTTAGGCAATTTTCTGATCTCTGATTCATATTGGGCTATATCCCGGTTTATATCTGCGATTTCTTTGTTTTTCAAACTTTTGGACGAACGAATATTTTCGAGAAGAACGGATTTTACAGCATCAATCTGTCTATCGATATCGCTAAAGATTGGAGCGTCTTCCTTAAAAGTATATTGATGTTTATTACGTTCCTCGGCCAAACTCACTATTCTTCCCACTCCAGTGGCAATACTTGATTCTTCAATGCCAGCAACAGACGGTGCCGGCACATCTCTATAATCTGAACGGGTTAAAAGATAATCTTCAAGAATATTGAAATAGTCGAGCTGCTGTGTGGCGGCTTCTTTCCGCAAGTCAAGGCCATTAAGCTTTGTATTAAGAGTTGCGCCTTCTATGCTTAAATCATAAATAGCATTCTTTTCTCGAAATTTGTTCAATTCATCTTCGACTAAGGAGAGTTCAACCGATTTCTCTGCAAGACTGCTGTCAATGAAATCGATGGTCTTTGTGGCGAAAAGATTTTTTCGAGCCAACATGTCTTCGCTAAGAACTTGGACTGAAGTATTCAAATAATCGACAAGCTTGGCCTTATTGTCGCCTACAACTCTCATTCTCAAAACAGATGATCCTTTGCTTTCGGGAGTTATACCCACGTTCAAAAAACTTTTTACAGCAGAATCATATTCTCTGAACACAATATAATATGGAGTCCCAGGCCTAGAAATCATATTTGGGTTTGGCAGGAATTCCCCATTGAAAAACGGCGTGTTTATAGTTTGACCAATTCTAAAATCCTTCGAAAAATCACCGATTTCTACAAACTGTCTTTCTATGTCCCTGTTGCTGTAATTTTGGAGGGCGATATTTTTACTTTCTTCAAAGGCCACTGAGAGGGTAAAGTTTACGGAATCCTTGAAAACCACTTTTAATTCATGGTTAAGCATCTGAGATTTTGAAGTGTCGACTGCTATGAAAAATGGAGTTTGCTTGTAGGCATCCACTTTTTGATATTTTCCGTCTTTCAGATAAGTCAAGTAATACTGCAAACGTTCTACCACTTTTTCATTATGCGATCGTGATCGAAGCGTTACCACTGCAGTGTTTACTTTGTCCGTAGTGCCTCCCCAATTAAAAACAAGACTGGTATTGGTAGTAAAGAAAGGGTTTTGGTCATCCCGGATCGAGACCAGGTTTTCCATTTGATAGACTGGAAGCTTCCGAACATTTATATAATATGCAATGGAAAAACCAATGGCCAGGGAAATCACAAAAAGCGGCCAGTTTCGTAAAAGCCTATGTAAAAACCCCTTAAAATCAAAAGTTATCTGACCTTCGTTTATTTCGAATTCCTCGCTCATAATTTATAATCGGTTGATGAGCAAAAGCGTGGTGGAAATAGCACCGATAATGGTAGCTATTGTGCTGAAAGACTGTAAGCCTGTAGTGCCTGTTCCCCAAGTTTTTTGTGGCAAAGGATTTATCAATATCAGATCATTCGGTTTAACGTAGTAATAGGGTGAGTTCATGGCGTCCAATGTGGTTAGGTCAATATGATGCACTTTTTGTCCAGCTGGATATTGGCGAATAATAACAACATCCTTCCGGTCTCCGGTGATGGTTATATCACCACTATTTGCAATAGCTTCCATTATACTGACCTGATCACGATAGATAATGTTTGATCCTGGGCTATTGATTTCTCCGTTTATGGTATAACGAATTCCGGCCAATTTTACGGTAACAAAAACATTGGCCTCTTCTTTAAAGTAGTCCTTTAAAAGTCGCTTTTCAAGCATTTCACGAACTTCATCCACAGTATAACCCAAGACGTTTACTTCTCCCAGGCTTGGAATGCGTATGTTTCCATGATCGTTTACTACAAAACCATCATAATACAATTTTTCTTCGCCAGTGGCATTTAAGCTGGCATCGCTCACTGGATTAAATATTCCAACCGTTTCCTGATCCAAAGTTTTTACGCGAATGCTTACAAGGTCATTGATTTGCAATCTATAGGGCTCCTGCCTTTTCCTCATAATGGTCAAAGTATCGGTATCGTCATTGTTTTCCTGCAAATAAATGAGTCTTTTGGCAGGGATGCAAGAAGTGGCACAAACTACAAGAGCCACAAATAAAAAAAGATATCGAAACTTCATTAAGGGTTATTATTGTCCGGGGCAAATATAAACTAACCTTGTTAATAATGAAATATAATTTCGAATTTCTGACATTAGGTCGAAGTGGGACGTTAATTCTTATAAAAAACTAAAATAAAGCAAAGAATTCCGTTGCCGTTCCTACATCAGACTATATTATCTTACTTTTGCCAAAAACATAAACGTGAACTATCTTTCAGTAGAAAATATATCAAAATCCTTTGGAATGCGACTGCTTTTCGAGGACATTTCATTCGGGATCAATGAAGGGCAAAAAGTAGGTTTTGTTGCAAAAAACGGTACCGGAAAAACTTCTTTATTGAATATACTGGTGGGGAATGATGCGCCCGATTCAGGCAGGGTAACTTTTAGAAAAGGGCTAAAGATTGCTTACCTACCGCAAGATCCGAATCTGGATCCTGAACTGACTGTGGAACAGGCCATTTTTTCAGCTGAAAATCCAATCCTGAAAATCATTGAAGCTTATGAAAAGGCCCTTGCCAATCCAAACGACACCGAGTCGTACCAAAAAGCATTCGACGCAATGGACGCACACCACGCGTGGGATTTTGAAACTCGTTATAAACAAATTCTTTCCAAATTAAAACTCGAAAATCTTCAGGCTAAGGTGGCAAGTTTAAGTGGCGGCCAGAAAAAACGTCTTGCGCTTGCCAATGCTTTGCTTACCACTCCCGATCTTTTGATCATGGATGAGCCAACAAACCATTTGGACCTGGAAATGATAGAATGGCTGGAAAACCTCTTTGCCAAAGAAAATTTTACTTTGTTTATGGTCACCCACGATCGTTTTTTCCTGGAGCGTGTCTGCAATGAAATCGTGGAGCTGGATGAAGGGAAATTATACAGTTATAAAGGAAACTACAGTTATTACCTGGATAAAAGAAATGCCAGAATTGAGAATGAAGCTACTGAAACCGCAAAAGCCAAACATCTTTTCAAAAAAGAATTGGACTGGATGCGCCGCCAGCCCAAAGCAAGGACCACCAAAAGTAAAAGCCGGATAGACGATTTTCACGAAATAAAGGACCGGGCCAGCAAACGAAGAAATGACCACGAAGTACAACTGGAACTCAATATGGAGCGCATGGGCACAAAAGTGGTGGAGCTTCACAATATTTCCAAATCGTTTGGTGATAAAAAGCTTCTTGACCGATTTAGTTACCACTTTAACCGTGGAGAGCGGGTGGGCATTATTGGCAAGAACGGAACAGGAAAATCAACTTTTTTAAATATTATCACTGGAAAAACAAAACCCGATTCAGGCAAGGTGGTAATTGGAGAAACCGTGCAGTTCGGCTACTATACCCAAGCCGGACTTCAAACCAAGGAAAACCAAAAAGTAATCGATGTAATCCGTGAATATGGTGACTACATTCCTTTGAAAAAAGGAAGGCAAATTTCTGCAGGACAGCTTTTGGAGCGATTTCTTTTCGACAGAAAAAAACAGCACGATTATGTCGAAAAACTTAGTGGGGGCGAACGAAAACGTTTGTATTTATGCACCATACTGATAAAAAACCCGAATTTCCTGATTTTGGACGAACCCACGAACGATCTGGATATTATGACATTAAATGTATTGGAAAGTTTTCTCCTGGATTTTCCTGGATGCCTGCTGGTCGTTTCCCACGATAGATATTTTATGGATAAAATTGTGGACCATTTGTTTGTTTTCAGAGGAAATGCAGAAATAGAGGATTTCCCCGGAAATTACAGTGACTTTAGAATTTATGAGGACAGTCAACCAACTGAAAGAAAAGAAATGGATGCAAGCAAAGCGAAAAATGACTGGAAAGAAGACAAACCTAAAGCAAAGTTGAGCTATAACGAACAAAAAGAGTTCAACAAGATTGAGAAAGAAATAGCCAATCTTGAAAAAAAGCGGGAAACACTTCAAAATAAATTTGCCACTGAAAATTGGGATGGTCCTGAAATAGACAAACAATCCATCAAGCTTCAGGAAACGATAGATGAAATCGAAACAAAAACTGAGCGCTGGTTTGAACTATCTGCCAAAATGGGAGAATAAAAAAAAGTCCTTAAGTTTATTTTATTGAATTGTTCATTACTTTTGAGTTTTGAACAATTGAGATATTCCACATAAAATCCTGCCTTATGCTGCATAAAGTAATTTCCCTTCTATTTTTTCTCATTATAATTTCGTGTACAAAACCCAATCCTGAATCCCAGAAATTGAACCTAACTGGATATTGGGAAATAAAGACGGTCGAAATGCCCAGTGGAAAGGAAAAGAATTTTAATCTGAGCCCCATTGTGGATTATATTGAGGTAAAGGGCGACAGCGGAGTGCGGACCAAAGTTTCGCCCAAGCTCGATGGCACTTTTTCGACCAATGGAAATTCAGAAAAATTTATACTTAAAATTGAGGATGACAGCCTCCGGATGTATTATAAAACTCCTTACGACGAATGGAAAGAAACAGTTATTGAAGCCAAAGACAGCACTTTAACGGTCATAAACAAGGATAACAAAATTTATACATATACCAAATTCCAAAAATTTGACTTTCAAAATTAACATTTTAAAAACTCAATAATTTGGCTAAACGACACGCAGAAAACACATCAATAGCTGATGCGCTAAAACAGTTTATAGAAGACAACCGACTTCAAAAAGGATTGGACTCCGTGAGTGTAAAAACTGCTTGGGGTTCGGTAATGGGACCAGCGATTTCAAAATACACAACAGCTATAAAATTAGACAGGGATACGCTCTTCGTACAACTTTCATCCTCCGTTTTGCGTGAGGAATTGGGTTATGGCACTGAAAAAATTATTGCTCTGATCAATGAGGAATTAGGAAAAGATTTGGTCAAAAAACTCATTTTACGATAGAAAATCGTGTGTAATTATTTTACAGGACCTATCTAAATTGGGCATAAATCAAAAAAACGTCCTCCTTTTTCGGGAAAACGTTCTTCATTGATAAAGTTAGAGAATAATGTTTAAAACATTTCACGTCCAGAGAAATGGAAAGCACCTTCAATGGCAGCATTCTCATCACTGTCGCTTCCGTGGATTGCGTTTTCACCAATAGAAGCAGCATATAATTTTCTGATCGTTCCTTCGGCTGCGTCCGCTGGATTTGTAGCGCCGATCAATGTACGGAAATCCTCGACCGCGTTTTCCTTTTCAAGAATTGCGGCAACAATGGGCCCACGGGTCATATACTCCACCAATTCTCCATAGAATGGACGTTCCTTGTGAATTGCATAAAATTCCTTGGCATCCGAAAGGGTCATTTGGGTAAGCTTCATTGCCACGATCCTAAAACCCGAAGCATTGATTTTTTCAAGTATTGCGCCGATGTGTCCTTTTTCGACCGAATCGGGTTTTAACATGGTAAATGTTCTGTCTGTTCTCATTGTATTTTTTAATTTCGGCAAAAATAACCATTCAAAAATGAAAAGCAAGATTTTATATAAGTTTGTCGTACCTTCGCCTGCTTATGGATAAAAAAACTACAAAGATTGTAAAAGAACTACTCTCTAAACCACAAAATATTATTGTGGTTGGCCATAGAAATCCTGATGGCGACGCAGTAGGATCATGCCTCGGACTTTCATTGTTCCTCAATAGTTTAGGCCATTCTTCAACCGTTGTTATGCCCAACGATTTTCCCGATTTCCTTAAATGGATGCCCGGCGTGGATGACATTTTGATTTACGAAAAGGAATCCGAGAAAACGGCAAAGATCATTGCCCTCGCCTCGGTTATTTTCACACTTGATTTTAACAGTTTGGACCGTATAGGCGATTTAAAAAATCTGTTGACAAACCATAAAGCAGATTTTATCATGATCGATCATCATCAACAGCCGGAAGATTATGCCATTGCCACATACAGTGATGTTTCGATGAGCTCCACTTCAGAAATGGTCTACCACTTTATTGCCGCTCTGGGAGAAACAGAGAAAATCACCAAGGAAGTTGCCACAAACATTTATACTGGAATTATGACCGATACAGGATCTTTCAGGTTTCCTTCCACTACTCCCACCACCCATCGGATCATAGCAGATTTAATTGAAGCCGGAGCGAAAAATGCGTCTATCCATGAGAATGTGTACGACACCAACAGTCCTGAACGGATGAAATTACTGGGAGTGGCGCTTAACAATCTTACAGTGTTGACAGAGTTCAGGACGGCATATATCACTATGGCCCAAAAGGATTTGGATGAATACAATTTCAAAAAAGGCGACACTGAAGGCTTTGTCAATTATGCTCTTTCGATCAAAGGAATTGTTTTCGCAATTATTTTCATTGAAAACAAACAAGAAAATATTGTAAAAATATCCTTCCGTAGCAAAGGCACTTTTTCAGTCAATGATTTTGCTCGAAAGCATTACAATGGAGGGGGGCACACCAATGCGGCAGGGGGAAAAAGTTTGCTTCCCCTTAACAAAACAGTAAGTGAATTTTTTAGTATCTTGCCCCGTTATAAAAACGAAATTGCAAATGCTTTCTAAGCTGTTCTATATTTTTTTTGTCTCAATGTTATTTTTGTCCTGTAAGAGTCCTGAAGCACGCCGGCCAGTCCAGAGCCAATCCGGCACTTTCATAAAAGAATCAGCGATCCGCAACAAAGCACTCTACGAAAAGGAAAAAACCATCATCGAAGAGATAATGGCAAAAGATTCATCGAAAACCTACTATTCTTCTGAAGGTGGATTTTGGTACTTTTATCACAAACAAGACACCACTGAAACCGAAAAACCTGATATAGGCGATCTTGTTGAATTCACCTACAACATCAAGGATTTAAATGGAAACAGTATACTTACCGAAGAGGAAAATGGCCTTCAACATTACAAAATCGACCAGAGCAACCAAGACCTTATCTCAGGCATCCGAGAAGGAATCAAACTAATGAAGGAAGGCGAAACGGTGACATTTTTATTGCCTTCCTATAAAGCTTATGGATATTATGGGATAGACAACAAACTCGGAATGAACATCCCAGTACAAAGCACCATTACCCTTCATTCCATCGAAAATATAAACGAAGAATAATTTCAATAAAAGTCTTTCTAACTTAATTATATCAAATCCGCGATAGGCAAATTGTGTTTTGTAACTTTGGCCCTGTCATCTTAAAAACAAAAATCAAAATGAAAAAACTAACAATCCTTACCTTATTCCTTACTTTGGCTTTCGCTTCCTGCCAAGAACAATATCCCGATTTGGGCGATGGCATCTATGCCGAATTTGAAACCAACAAAGGAAATTTTATTGCAAAACTATATAATGAAACCGCCCCAATCACGGTCTCAAATTTCGTGGCCCTTGCAGAAGGAACCAACGGGATGGTAGATTCCATTTATAAAGGAAAGAATTTTTACGACGGCCTGACTTTTCATAGGGTAATAAAAGATTTTATGATACAGGGAGGAGACCCTAATGGGGACGGCACCGGAAATCCGGGATATGCTTTTCCGGACGAGTTTACGGATACAATCCAATTTGACAAAAAAGGCCTTTTGGCTATGGCCAATTCCGGTCCAGAAACTAATGGAAGCCAATTTTTCATAACCTTAAAAGATACACCTTGGCTAAACAACCGCCATACTATATTTGGTGAAATCGTTAAAGGTCAGGACGTTGTTGATGCCATTGGATTGATAGAAACTGAACAACCCGGCGATAAACCTGTACAACCCATAGTGATTGAAAAAGTGAACATCATCAATAAGGGCAATACAAAGGTTCCTTATTTTACAGAAGAAATGGGTAAACTGGAAAACGAAAGAAAAGAAAAGGAAGCACGCATTATGGCGGTTGCCGAACAAAAAGCAAGAGAATTCCAAGAACTCTACACCCAAGCGGATTCCTTGCCTTCAGGACTGAAAATCTATTACTCCGAAAAAGGTGAAGGCGTACAACCCAAGGAAGGAGAAAAGGTTTTAGTGAATTATGCGGGCTATTTGTCCAACGGTATCCTTTTCGATTCCAATATCTTGGAAGATGCGGAAAAATATGAAACTGTCGATGAAATGCGCCGGGCTGCAGGACAGTATATGCCAATCCCGATGGACTATACGGCCAATGCCCAGCTTATCCCTGGATTCCGGGAAGGATTATTGAATATGAAAGTTGGCGATAAGGCCACGCTTTTTATTCCCTCTCATCTTGGTTATGGACCAAATGGAATTCCAGGAGTGATTCCTCCCAATTCAGATTTGGTATTTGAACTGGCAATAGTGGATATGGCCCAATAAAATTTATGCCTATTAAATTAAAAGAGGAACCGACAGAAAGTTGGTTCCTCTTTTTTATTGAAACAGAATTGTACAGAAGCTGAATGGACATCGGTCTGAAACCTACCAACTCAATTCTTCTTCGGAATATTCTTTAAAATCTCCAACACAAATTCCCAATATTTTTGAGCGGATGAAATACTTGCACGTTCATCGGGAGAGTGCGCTCCTTTTATAGTAGGCCCAAATGATATCATGTCCATCTCTGGATAATTTTGCCCTAGAATCCCACATTCCAATCCGGCGTGGCAAGCCGCCACGTTAGCTTTTTCTCCATTCAAATCTTTATATAAACTGTCCAAAACCTTAAGAATGGGGCTGTCCATATTGGGTGTCCATCCGGGATAATCTCCAGCAAGATCCACTTTATAATCTGCAAGTTCAAAAACTGAAGTCAGCGTATTTGCCAAGTCCTTCTTAGAGGATTCCGAGGAGCTTCGGGTCAAATTTTCAATCTTAATTTCTCCCTTAGCCACAGAAACTTTTGCGATATTATTGGAGGTTTCCACCAAATCCGCTATATCTGGACTCATTCGGTAAACACCGTTATGCGCAGCATTCATCACATTCAAAAATTCATTCTGCCCTTCTTCTGACATTACTTTTTCAAAGTCAATATCGCTCATTTCAGCCGTAATCTTTAAATTCGGTTCCAAGGATTTATATTCTGAAACAATCTCGTTCTTGATCCTTTCAAATTCAGTAAGAAATTTCTCTTTCGATAGAACTGCAATTTCTGCCACACTTTCACGAGGGATGGCATTTCGGAGACTTCCACCATCGAGTTTTGCAATTCGAATTAAATCTTTAGTGGCGAACAAGATGCGGTTCATTAATTTATTGGCATTTCCCAAACCTTTGATGATGTCCATTCCACTATGGCCGCCAGCCAATCCTTTTACTTTTATGGTAAAAAAGATTGAATCTTTTGGAACATCCATTTCGGCATAGCATCCAATTGCGGTAACATCCACTCCACCGGCACAACCCACACCTATTTCGTCATCTTCTTCCGTATCGAGGTTTAAAAGTATTTCGCCTTTCAACAAACCGCCTTTCAAACCTTTTGCGCCGGTCATTCCAGTTTCCTCATCGATTGTAAAAAGTGCTTCAATTGCAGGATGCTCAATTTCATTGCTTTCGAGAATGGCCATGATTGTGGCAACGCCAAGTCCGTTGTCAGCGCCCAAAGTTGTTCCTTTTGCCCGGACCCAATCGCCATCCACATACATTTCAATTCCTTGGGTTTCAAAATCAAAATCGGTGTCATTGTTTTTCTGGTGGACCATATCTAAATGGCTTTGAAGGACTACCATTTTTCGGCCCTCCATTCCTTTTGTGGCGGGTTTGCGAATAATGACGTTTCCCACTTCATCCTCCAAGGTTTCCAAATTGAGTTTCTTCCCAAAATCCTTCATAAAGGCAATTACACGTTCCTCTTTTTTGGAAGGACGTGGCACGGCGTTCAAATCGGCAAATTTGTTCCAGAGCGCTTTTGGCTCCAAGTTTCTTATCTCTTTGTTCATAATTTGTTTTTAATGTTTTTGTAGGCTGAGTCACTACGAATTCAGGAATCTTTATATCAAAAACCTAAATAGTTCAAAAACCTATTAGATTTGGACAAAATTACCTTTTTTGAATGGCTATAAAAATTATGTGGGGAAAGAATTCCTTCGTAAGTTTGGTTTATGCAAAGACGAACCGCCCTGATTCTTGCGATTTTGCTTCCCGCTCAGATTATTTTTCTGCAGGTCCTAAAATTTTTTCCAGAATTTGTGGAGAAGTACTACAGTTTGGGCGTGTATCCCGTGATTTCTAAAACCTCCCGCTATCTTTTTGGGTGGGTTCCCTTCTCTGTTGGCGATGTTTTCTATACGCTGATCGGCATTGTAGCTATTCGATGGCTTTATGTAAATTTCCAAAGATTGCGTTTTGAACCGATCCGATTTATTTTGGACATTCTCGCCAACATTTCCGTCGTTTATTTTATGTTCCTTGCGCTTTGGGGATTTAATTACTACCGACTTCCACTGCATCAATCCTTGGAAATTAAAAGTGATTATTCGAATGACGAATTACTCGCAACAACCCTTAATTTTATTGAAAAAAGCAATTTGCTTCACCGAAAATTGGCAAGTTCCGACAGTGCGAAGGTGAACCTGCCCTATTCCCAATCGGAATTGTTCAAAAAATCGTTGAACGGATATAAAAATCTGGAGAAAGAGTATCCCCAATTGGCATATTCGCCGCCGAGTATCAAAAAAAGTCTCTGGAGTTTGGGGTTGACTTATATGGGCTATAGCGGCTATTTGAACCCATTTTCAGGAGAAGGACAAGTAAATGGTCTGATCACAACCTACAAATTTCCGGTTGTGGCTTGTCACGAAGAAGCCCACCAAATTGGTTTTGCTGCTGAAAACGAAGCAAATTTTATCGCAACTTTGGCAACGCTCCACAATGACGATCTTTATGTTCAATATGCCGGATCCATTTTTGCACTTCGCTATTTGATCAATGAAATTGGACGCAATGACGAAGCCAAATTTTATGAACTTCTCAAAACGATCAATCCGGGAATTTTGGCAAATTATCAGGAAATGAGCGAATTTTGGACAGAATACGACACTCCGTTTGAAACATTTTCGAAGCTATTTTGGGATAACTTTTTAAAGGCCAACAACCAACGCCACGGAATTAAGAGCTATAATTATATGGTGGCGCTGGTTGTGAATTATTATGGGAACAAACCCTTGTGAAAATTGAAGTCGAAGTTGAACTCTTTTGACTGTTTCTTAATTCTGAAATAATTATCCTTTAATTAATTTTCGAACGGCGTTACTCCCTTCCGAAGAAATATCAACAAAATAAACTCCATTTTTAAAAGAAGAAATATCAATTGTTATGACACCATTTTGCGGAAGTATTTTTTTCGATAGAAGCATCTTTCCAAGAATGCCATAAAGAGAAACAACAGTTTCTGAAACCAATTGTGAAGATTGAACGGTAAAACTTCCAGTAGTTGGATTTGGAAAAACACTCAAATCATCAAAAACCAATGAATTTACGGAAAGTGAACCTGTTGAAATAAGGAATGAAGCGGTTACATAAAGACCTGAATGGACATTCACAACCCGAACATAAATAGTCTGTGGGTTTTCAAGGTTTTGATATGCCGTGGGAATGGCAATTGGGTTTATATCATTTTCGGCATCTGCCTCCACTTCATAATAGGAAACACTAAAATCTGCCGGATCCAGGCCTTGAAGCATAACCGCTTCGTTCACGGTTAGGTCAAAAATGGCGAAACCATCACCGTCCGGATCAGGAACAACAAGGTCGATGGGTTGGACAATTGGAGGCAACG
>CAZMDY010000051.1:0-12914 GCA_964565295.1 uncultured Aequorivita sp.
TCTTGCCGTATTAAGCGGTGGCAAATATACCACTCCATTTCATTCCCGCAAACTAATTTATCGAAAAAGATAAATTAATTACCAATTCTGTCCTAAATAAATTTTGTTCTTCCATTTGAAAAATTTTTAATTATTTTCGACCTCTTTTCTTTTTTGCATCGCCCAAAACCCTTCAACTACGCGCAGGGCAGGCTTCAACAAAAAAGTCTAAGCTGACGAAACTTTATCTAAATTTATCATAGGCCCATTTGCCTTTTAATTTTCAACCTCTTATAACATTAAACCTTCATGAATATTAATAAAATGAGGCGTTTTGCAGAGGTTGGCTATTGATTAATTACATTGATTTTTTCACCTTCATTTCCCACATATGATAGTTTTTCGAAACCACTCTCGTCAACCATCATCTGCCATCCATCTTTCCTTACCCGAACTTCTGTCGCTCTACCAAATAAGTAGTCAATATCTTGTTGAAACTCTCGTTGATGTCGGTCTTTACATATTTGATGCGGTACTGGGCGCACCGCATCTGCAATTCGTGAAAATAATTCTGGACCGCTTCTTCATATTGTTGTTTGATATTGTCTGCATACAAATCAAGGTGATCTCCTGTTTCCACATCGACAAAACGTTTGGGGCGATTGGTGAAATCAAAATTCACTTCATGCTTTTTGTCGAACGTATGAAAAAGTATTACTTCGTGTTTGTTATATTTTAAATGCTGAAGGGCTTCGAAAAGCTTTTCGGCTTCCACATCACTTTGCAACATATCTGTAAAGAGAAATACCAAGGAACGGCGTTTCAGTTTTTCAGCGATCAGGTGAAGGTGGGCATAGGTTTCAGTAGCAGATTTTTCCTTGGCTGAAAGGAGTGCTGCGTTCAATTTTTGAAGAAGCATTTGATGGTGGCGCTCACTGCCTTTTTCGGAAGCATAAAATTCATATTCTTCACTATAGATGCTCAATCCCACGGCATCGCGCTGTCGTTTCATCAAATTCATTATGGCTGCCGATGCCAATACCGCAAACCCGATTTTATTTAATGAATTTATATTGAACTGCTTCAGCTTTGGGTAGTGCATGGAACTGCTATTGTCCACAATCAAATGGCAACGGAGGTTGGTTTCTTCTTCGTAGCGTTTGGTGTAGAGTTTGTCAGTTTTCGCAAAAAGTTTCCAATCTATATGTTTGGTGCTTTCCCCGCTGTTATAGATTTTATGTTCTGCAAATTCTGCCGAAAAACCGTGGAAGGGGCTTTTGTGCAGACCGGAAATAAAACCTTCGACCACCTGTTTTGCAAGTAACTCTAGGTTTTTAAACCCAACAATCTCATTTATTTCTTTTTCTATGTCCATCCTATCATCCTGAGCTTGTCGAAGGAATCTTTTCTATCTCTATCTTTAAAGTTTATGCGAAATAAAAAGCGGTTCTATTGCTTTTTCAAAACGTAGAAATTGCCAAGTTCTTTTCGTTCTACATTTCCTTCTACACGGGAGAGGGACAGTTCATTTTCTTCTACTTTAAGCTTTACAACAAGGTTTGGGGTTTCAAGGACTACGATGGAGCCATTTTCATCCCAACTAAAAGTTCCGCTTTCGTTGAAATGGTTTTCGCCTCCAGCTTTGCCCAGATAGCTCTGGGACATTGTAAATGTCTTGTCCTGCCGCAGTGTTACCGTTGTTTTTATTCCATCACAATCGGCGCACGGGTCTGTTGCTTCATAAACGCCTTCCCAGTCCAGTGAATTTTCAGAAGTGTGGCCGTCTGGTCTTGGACTCACTTCGGTTATTGGGCCATCAAAGACCTGGTCGTGTTTCTCGCCACTTTTGCACCCAAATAATACTAGGGTAGCGACTGCCAATGTTAGAATTGATTTTTTCATAATATTATTTTGTTTATAGGAAGATGTTTGCCCTTATCATCTTCGGTTGGTTTGTAAACCTATATATACAGGTTTTATTTTGGGCATTTCATTTCAATAGATTTAAAAAGGTTTTAAAATCCAATTATTTAATAACTTTATCAACTATCCCATAGGCCACGGACTCTTCTGCTCCCATCCAGTGATCACGATTGAAATCTTTCATTACTTTCTCAAAGGTCTGTCCACAGTTTTGGGCCAAAATCTTTGCACTTATTTCTTTCGTTTTGAGAATTTCCTGTGCGGTAATCTCTATGTCGCTTGCGACACCCCTGGTTCCTCCGCTGGGTTGATGGATCATTACCCGTGCGTGGGGCTGGATAAATCGACTGCCCTTATCGCCAGCGGAAAGCAGAATACTTCCCATTGAAGCGGCCAAACCTGTGCAAATAGTGGAAATGGGACTTTTTATCTCGCGCATGATGTCGTAAATAGAAAATCCGGCTGTAACATATCCTCCTGGACTGTTTATGTAGAACTTTATTTCATCATGGCCCAAAGCATCCAAGTATAACAATCGCTCCACCACATGGCGCGCGCTTCTGTCGTCAACCATTCCCCAGAGAAATACTTTTCGTTCCTCTAATAATTTACTGTCAATTTTATCTTGGACTTTATTTGTTTTGCTCATTTAAAAATTCTTCGTTTGTAATAATTATTGTTTTATCAATCTGTTAAAGTAAATTTTGCTGTCCATAGAAGGCTACAGTCCATTTCACAGAAACTGCATAAAAATAACAAAAGGCCCAGCAATACGCCAAGCCTTTGTAGATTTATTTTTCAGCCATACGATTACAACAAAGTGTCGATCGCCTCGGCATATACGTTTTTGGGAGCTACGCCCACTTGTCGCCCAACGACTTCTCCATTCTGGAAAACCAAAACTGTGGGAATATTGCGCACTCCATATTTGGCAGCAAATTCCTGGTTTGCATCCACATCAACTTTACCTACGATGGCTTTACCCTCATATTCTTTACTGATTTCCTCAATGATTGGACCGACCATGCGGCAAGGTCCGCACCACGCTGCCCAAAAATCGACCAACACTGGTTTGTCACTTTTTAAAACTGTTTCTTCAAACGTTGCGTCTGTTATTTCTAATGCCATAATTTTATTTTTAATTGTTATACAAAAGTAGTCAATTTTATAAGAAAACTTTTTGCAATAACATACGTTTAAGATATGTAGCTATTGTTTATCTCTATGGCAATTGAATAATGATTTTAATTTAACATTCATATCAATTCAACTGATAACGAATCTGTCTTTTTTGCAGGCCGGCCAATAATTCTTTAGAGATATTGATCTTGTATTTTCTACTGGGCATGGTAAGTTTTATTCTTTCTGCCTCCTCATACACTAAGAATAGTAATGGTTTCTCTCCTTTGTGGGTTTCAAATAAATCTTTCAGGGAGTCAATCCTGTTAGTTTTAATTTCTTCAAGTGATATTTGCAAGGTGAGCTTTTTTGAATGGCTTTGCAATACATCGTGAAGCAACTGAAAACTGTTGTATTGGAGCCGTGGTTCACCCTTTTTTCCCGTGTCGCGGTCGATCCATCCTTCTCGAACCCAAACCCTTCCATATATAAAGGAGTTTGGGACAAGAAAATGACGCCATTTTAGATAATCTTCCCCGAAGATTTTAAATTCAAAGCTGTCGTCATAATCCTCGACCGTAAAAATGGCCCATCCTTTTCCCGCTCTTGATTCTCGGTGCTGCACATCGCCCACAACCCCTCCAAAGCACATTTCTCTATTCAGGAACTTCTCTAAGTAATTAAAATCGGACACTTTGCAATTTGTGAAACTTTTCATTTCCAGTTTAAAGTCGTCCAATGGATGGCCAGAAATATAAACTCCTACCACCTCTTTTTCTTGTTTTAGTTTTTTCATGGTTCCCCATTCTTCACACGGAGGAACTTCGGGCTCAGGAATCTGAACCTCACTGGCATCGCCAAAAAGGCTTACTTGTGCAGAGTTTTGGCTTTCTTGGTACCTCACTGCATAGCGCAGCACTTTTTCGATAAACATGATTCCATCCCCCACATCGTGTAGATATTGGGCTCTATGCGTTCCAAAGCCGTCGAAACCTCCTGCAAGGACCAAGTTTTCAAAAGCTTTCTTATTTGCGGCTCTAAGGTCAATCCGCTTGGCCAAATCAAAAACGGATTTGTATTTTCCGTCTTTTCTGTTTTTTACTATTGTTTCTACAGCACTGCTGCCCACTCCTTTTACAGCGCCCATCCCAAAACGGATGGCGCCTTGGTCGTTTACGGTAAACTTCAAAAAAGATTCGTTCACATCTGGTCCCAAAACAGTAAGTCCCATTCGCCTACATTCCTCCATAAAAAAAGTAACCTGCTTTATGTCATTCATATTATTGGATAAAACGGCAGCCATATATTCCGCGGGGTAATGCGCCTTTAGATAGGCCGTCTGATATGCAATCCAAGCGTAGCAGGTGGAATGTGATTTATTGAAGGCGTATAGTGCGAACGCTTCCCAGTCTTTCCATATTTTTTCAAGTTTTTGGGGATCATGCCCTTTTTCTGAGGCTTGGGTAATAAATTTGGGCTTCATTTCCGCAAGTACGGCTATTTCTTTTTTCCCCATCGCTTTCCTTAGAACGTCGGCCTCACCTTTTGTAAAATCGGCCAATTTTTGTGAAAGCAACATCACTTGTTCTTGGTACACCGTAATTCCGTACGTTTCCTCAAGGTATTCCTCCATGGCTGGCAAATCGAACTCGATAGGTTCTTCTCCATGTTTTCGCCTAACAAAACTTGGGATGTATTCCATCGGTCCCGGTCGGTAAAGAGCATTCATCGCAATTAAATCGGCAAAAACCGTGGGCTTTAATTCTTTGAGATATTTTTGCATCCCGGCTGATTCATATTGAAAAATCCCTATGGTCTCTCCTTTTTGGAAAAGTTCATAGGTTTTTTCATCATCCAAAGGAAAACTGTCGGGATCCAATTCTATTTTATGTTTATGCTTGACCAGCTTCACGGTATCTTTGATAAGTGTCAAGGTCTTTAATCCCAAAAAATCCATTTTTAACAGGCCGGCACTTTCTACTATGGAGTTGTCAAACTGGGTTACATATAAATTGGAATCTTTGGCAAGGGCGACTGGCACAAAATCAGTGATGTCGCTTGGAGTGATAATGACCCCGCAAGCGTGGATACCTGTATTTCGGACCGAGCCTTCCAATACTTTTGCTTGATTGATGGTTTGCGCCTCCAAATTGGAACCTTGCGAAAGATCGATCAATTGTTGGACATTTGGGAAGTCATCGCTTCGGAATCGGTTTCGGAGTTTGGCTTCACTTGAATCAAAAACCTCTTTTAGTTTGGTCATATTGGGGATGAGCTTGGCAATCCTGTCTGCTTCGTTCAATGGCAAATCCAACACCCGTGCCGTGTCACGAATGGACGATTTTGCAGCCATTGTGCCATAGGTAATGATTTGCGCCACTTGGTTTTCCCCGTATTTCTGAATCACATAATCCAAAACTCTGCTTCTTCCCTCATCATCAAAATCAATATCGATATCGGGTAAACTGACACGGTCCGGATTCAAAAAACGCTCAAAAAGGAGGTCGTATTTAATCGGGCAAATATTGGTTATCCTCAGGCAATAGGCCACGGCGCTCCCAGCGGCGGACCCTCTCCCTGGGCCAACGGAAACCCCCATTCTACGGGCCTCGGCTATTAAGTCCTGGACAATCAAAAAATATCCTGGATAGCCTGTGTTTGCAATCACCTCCAACTCAAAATCCAAGCGTTGCTTGATTTCCTTTACCCGATCGGAGGAATTTTCGGGCAATTCATTATTTGACAAATCTTCAAAAGAAACCTCTATCAATTCGGGATAACGTTTTTTAGCCCCCTCGAATGTCAAATGGCGCAAATAGGCATTTTCCCCTCGTTTTCCACCATCGGCATCTTCAGGACTCAAAAATGCTTCCGGAATGGAAAAATTTGGTAACACCACCTCCCTTTGCAGCGTGTAGGATTCAATTTTTGAAACGACCTCCTCAATATTCAAAATGGCTTCTGGAAGATCTTTGAACAAAGTTTTCATTTCATCCTGCCCCTTAAAATAATATTCTTGGTTTGGCAGTCCATATCGATAGCCACGACCGCGGCCAATGGGGGTTGCCTGTTTTTCTCCATCCTTCACGCACAAAAGGATGTCGTGGGCATTGGCATCTTCCTTCTTTATATAATAGGTATTGTTGCAGGCCACCAGTTTAACATTGAGGCGCTTGGCCATTTCGATCAAAACTTCATTTATTCTGTTTTCGTCTTCTTGATTGTGGCGCATAATCTCAACGTATAGGTCATCGCCAAAAGTTTCCTTCCACCATAGTAAAGCTTCCTCGGCTTGGACCTCGCCAACATTCAATATTTTGCCTGGCACTTCGCCATTTATTCCGCCGGTCAATACGATGATATCCTCTTTATATTTTTCAACTACGTTTTTATCGATCCGTGGCACATAATAAAAGCCGGAAGTATATGCGATGGAAGCCATCTTTGCTAAATTGCGGTAGCCGTTCTTGTTTTTGGCAAGCATTACGATTTGATATCCGTTGTCCTTTTGTGATTTGTTCAGGTGATCGTCACAGACAAAGAACTCACAACCTACGATTCCTTTTATCTTTCTGTGCGATTCTGTTTCCGGAAGTGATCTATTGAATTTTTCCACAGCATTTACAAACAGGAACGCTCCCATCATATTGCCTGTATCTGTGAGTGCCACGGCGGGCATGTTATTTTCAACGGCAGAATTCACCAGATCTTGGGTGCTGGAAGTAGACTGCAATATGGAAAACTGGGAATGGTTGTGCAAATGGACAAAAGAAGCCTCTTCCAAAAGCGCTAGATTTTCCTTAACTTCTTGCGAAGAGATTTCCTCTTTTGGCAATGCCGCCTGCAGCTGTTCCCTAATTTGCTGCGATGCTTTTTCGAGATTGACGTGTCGTAACCCGATCAACTGAATGGGCATTGGGTTTACTTTTGAGAACTTTTCAAAATAATCTGTTGGGACATCCAATTCTGTTGCAGAAAAGACTTGTCTGCGCAACAGCTCCAAAAAACAGCGGGTTGTGGCCTCCACGTCTGCCGTGGCATTGTGTGCTTCCAAAAAAGGTTCGGCGAACAGAAATTCATGCAACTCGGTCAACGTAGGCAACTTAAACTTTCCGCCCCGTCCTCCTGGGATTTTGCAAATTAGTGCCGTAGTTTCTGAACAAGTATCCAAAATTGGTTTTTGATCCAAAGGATTCCCCAGTCCCAATCGGTACATTTCAGCGCCCAGTATATTGCGGTCAAAATTGACATTATGCCCAACTACAAATTTTGCTTTTTTAAGTGTTTCCAAAAACATTGACAACACTTCTGTAAGTGGAATTCCTTCCTTTTCGGCCAGTTCAGTGGAAATTCCGTGGACTTTCTCTGCATCAAAAGGAATGTTGAATCCATCAGGTCGTACCAAATAATCCTGGTGTTCCACTATTCTCCCCAGATCGTCATGAAGTTGCCAAGCAATCTGGACGCATCTTGGCCAATTGTCGCTATCGCTAACTGGAGCTCTGAAATCTTTAGGAATGCCTGTAGTTTCTGTGTCAAAAATCAAATACATAGGGAAGTAGGATTAAAAATTTATCGGTTTGGGAAGGAAGTAAAAATATAAAATCCCTAACCTTTAGGGAAGGGAAATGGGAGGGAGTTGTTCACAAAATTAAGAACCATCGGAAAGACGATGCATAACCGTGTTCCAAAGAGATAAATGTTGAAAGTTACGGATGCCAGATGAATTTTAGCTACAGTGAGGTTGTGGCATTAATTTTTTCTGGTCAAGGGTATTTGGAAAGATGCCGTATGGTTCTATACTGGAATTTTGAAGCTTTTGCTGAATTAAATTTATTAGTTTTGAGGCTCAGACCAATAAAAAATATCATGAAATTATCTTTGCTTCTAATGGCCTTTTTCGTTTTTCCAATTTTAGGAGCACAAAATATAAACACAAACCCCTTTTGGGAAGGTGAAATTAAACTTACTGACGGTTCTACCAAAAAAGGATATGTTCAAGTTCCCAATAACCCAAATTTAAGAGCTGTCTCATTTAGAAGCACCGAAAAAGGCCGCAATGAACGTATAAAAAAGAAAGATATTGAATCGGTTACCGTAAATTCCAAAAATGGCTACAGCTATAAATTTGAGCCGGTAGCCGTTGTGTTAACCATTAAGGGAAATTCTTCTTTGGGCAAATCAATGCTTTTTGTCACTCACGAAAATGACTATGTGAAATTCTATATTAGTGCGGGAGTATACAGAATAGACGATAATGACGAAATTTATATGCTTTACAGATATGTTCAGGGAAAAGATTTTCCTACGCAATCCTATTATATTAAAAAGCGTGATTTTGAAAAGGCGCGCTTGGTCCATATGACTAGTCTGGCAAGAGGGTTTAGAAAAGGCGCAAATGCATACTTCCAAGAAGACCCTGAATTATTGAAACGAATCAATAATAAAGAGCTGAAATTTGAAGACATCTTGGAAATCATTGATATTTATATGGAAACCACCAAAAACCTATAAAAACTATTTGTTTAACCACAAGTAATTCCTTAAAAAAGTCCGTTGCCCAAACATCCCACATCAATATAACATCGTTACTATTAAATTTCAGGGTCTGCCACATTGTCACCGTTTCGTAAATCTGTATCTTTGCCATCCAAGCCGAAAAATCATATAGTTCGGTTTGCTTTTATTTAAATTATGGAAAAGATTATAGACGAAGCACAACAAGGAAACACTTTGGTACTGGAAGCCAAGGGTGACAATCCAAAAAAATTATATATAGAGAGCTATGGTTGCCAAATGAACTTCAGCGACAGTGAGATTGTTGCCTCCATTCTTGCAGACCAAGGGTATAACACAACTAATTTATTGGAAGATGCAGATTTAGTGTTGGTAAATACTTGCTCAATTCGTGACAAGGCGGAACAGACCATTCGTAAGCGATTGGAGAAATACAACGCCGTAAAACGGAGCAGCAATCCCAAAATGAAAGTTGGGGTTTTGGGATGTATGGCCGAACGCCTGAAGGAAAAGTTTCTGGAAGAAGAAAAGATAGTCGATTTGGTTGTAGGGCCAGATGCCTACAAGGATATCCCAAATCTGTTACAGGAGGTAGAAGAAGGCAGGGATGCGGTAAATGTCATCCTTTCAAAAGATGAAACGTATGGCGATATTTCGCCAGTTCGGTTGGGTGGAAACGGAATAACCGCATTTGTAAGCATTACCCGGGGCTGCGATAATATGTGCACTTTCTGCGTGGTGCCATTTACCCGCGGCCGCGAGCGCAGTCGCGATCCACACAGCATCATTGCGGAGGTAAATGATTTGGCCCAAAAAGGTTATAAGGAAATCACGCTCTTGGGTCAAAATGTGGATAGTTATCTGTGGTATGGTGGAGGCTTGAAGAAAGATTTTAAAAATGCCTCGGAAATGCAAAAAGCAACCGCCACCAATTTTTCGCAATTGCTGGCAATGGTAGCCAAGGCACAACCGAGAATGCGCATTCGGTTCTCCACTTCCAACCCTCAGGACATGACCGAAGATGTGTTGCACACGATGGCGAAACACAATAATATATGCAATTATATACACCTACCTGTTCAAAGTGGAAGTTCGCGAATTTTAAAAGAAATGAACCGGCAGCACACCAGGGAAGAATATATTGCGCTTATCGATAAAGTACGGGAGATACTTCCGGATTGCGGAATTTCGCACGATATGATTACAGGTTTCCCGACGGAAAGCGAGGAGGATCACCAACAAACCCTAAGTTTAATGGAATTTGTGAAGTATGATTTTGGATTTATGTTCATGTATTCTGAACGCCCCGGAACATTGGCAGCAAGAAAGCTGGAGGATGATGTTCCTGAAGAAACCAAAAAACGAAGACTGACCGAAATTGTGGATCTTCAACGAAAGCACAGTGCGTTCCACACCCAAAAGATGGTGGGCAAAACTGTGGAAGTATTGATTGAAAAAGAATCCAAGAAAAGTGAGCGGCATTGGAGCGGACGGACACCACAAAACACAGTTGCCGTTTTTCCCAAGGAAGATTATAAACCCGGCGATTTTGTACTTGTAGAAATAACTGAATGCACTACTGCAACATTGATTGGTGAAGCTATAGGATATTCATAATATTAAAAATTGGGTGTTAATAGGCGCCTACAATATTATAAAGCTATAAAACAAAGGATTCACATCTTTGTGGAAATAAATTATGGAAAGCATACAAGCAACAAAACAACGTTTCGGAATCATAGGAAACGATCCAAAACTGAACCGTGCCATTGAAAAAGCCATTCAAGTTGCCCCTACGGACATTTCTGTACTGGTTACAGGCGAAAGCGGCGTTGGGAAAGAAAGCATCCCGAAAATAATCCATTCGCTCTCCCACCGAAAACACGGAAAATACATAGCCGTAAATTGTGGTGCTATTCCTGAAGGCACTATAGACAGCGAACTTTTCGGACATGAAAAAGGATCATTTACAGGCGCAACTGCCACTCGAAATGGTTATTTTGAAGTGGCCGACGGGGGCACCATTTTCCTTGATGAAGTTGGGGAGCTGCCTTTGCCCACCCAAGTTCGGCTGTTGCGGGTGTTGGAAAACGGCGAATTTCTAAAAGTGGGGTCTTCAAAAATCCAAAAAACCGATATCCGAATTGTTGCCGCGACCAACGTCAAAATCATTGAAGCCATTGAAAAAGGGAAATTCCGTGAAGATCTATATTATAGACTGAGCACGGTGGAAATAAATTTGCCTCCACTTCGCGAAAGGCGTGACGACATCCATTTGCTTTTTAGAAAATTCGCTTCAGATTTCGCACAGAAATACAAAATGCCTACTATCCGCTTGGACGATAAAGCCACTGAGCTGTTATTGCGATATCCGTGGAGTGGAAATATTCGCCAATTGCGAAACGTGGCCGAACAAATTTCGGTTTTGGAGCAGGACCGGGAAATATCATTTGAAACCTTAAAGCATTATTTGCCCAATATGGGCAGCAACCTGCCAGCCATCGTCCACGGAAAAAAGGACGAAAGCGATTTCAGCAGTGAAAGGGAAATACTCTATAAAGTTCTTTTCGATATGAAACGCGACGTAAACGACTTGAAAAAGCTTACTTTAGAGCTGATGAAAACGGGAAATGCAGCAAAAGTCAAGGAAGAGCAATCCTCCCTGATCAATAAAATATATTCCCCCGATAGTGTTGAGGACGAATTGGCTTCCATCATTGAAGACGACTACAAAAGCAATTCGGCAGATGTGGAAGTTTTCAGTATACCAGAACACACTCCTGAAACCAGGAAGGACAACTACGACTATGCCGAGGAAGTTGAAGAAGAAGAAAACCTTTCCCTGCAAAAAAAGGAACTGGAACTCATCAAAAAATCCTTGGAAAAATACAAAGGAAAACGCAAAGAAGCCGCAGAGGAATTAGGAATTTCCGAAAGAACGCTATATAGAAAAATAAAATATTACGATCTGTAATTTTACGGAGCTTCGACTTCAACAGAAAAAACCAAAGGCAAATGCCAAGAACATTTTCAATTATTTGCATTCTCATCTCCCTGCCCATTTTGCAAGGATGTGGCGCTTATTCCTTTACCGGAGCTGACATAAATTACAACACTACCCGAACGGTGCAAGTAGATTATTTCCAAAACAACGCTCCTATCGTAGAGCCGGGAATAGCACGGGATTTTACCCAAAAATTACAGGATTTACTGCTAAATCAAACTAATTTGGACCTGGTGAACAACAATGGCGACTTGGTATATGAGGGGGAGATTACCCAATTTTACATATCTCCAATCACCGCAACTTCCGACAGCAGAGCCGCACAGAACCGTCTTACAATTGCCGTAAACGTAAGATTTTACAACACAAAGGAACCTTTAAAGGATTTTGAACAAAGTTTCAGCTTCTATTTTGATTATCCCGGACAGACCCAATTGACCGGTTCCCGACTTGATACTGCCGTGGAAATTATTTTTGAACGCTTAACACAGGATATTTTTAACAAATCGCTGGCCAATTGGTAATGCTAAAACTGGAAATTTGAATTTGGAACATTTCACATATTTGCTTGCAAACCCAGAGAAAATCACTGCTGGCGATTTGATGGAAATGGAAGGCATCATTTCCAAATACCCTTATTTCCAAAGTGCACGGGCCCTTCAGCTCAAAGGATTAAAAACCAAGGAAAGTTTTCGTTATAACGATGCGCTCAAACTCGCGGCGGCCCATACTACCGATAGGGACATTCTTTTTGAATACATCACTTCGGAAAAATTTCTTCAGAACCAAATCTCCAAAACTATTCTACAGCATGATTCCTCCGTACTGGAAATTATGGTAGAGCCTGAAGACGTTTCCGAAACAATTCGTCAGGAAAAAGAGCTCGATTGGAAAATTGAAAGAGAAAAAGCTGATGCCATCTTAAACCCCGACCTGTTCCAAAGAAAAATTGATTCCGTATCCAAAACGGTAACCACAGAAAATCAAACAGAGAAAAAAGAGGAGAGCCAAATACTTCAGAAACCTTTGGAATTTACAAAGAATGATACCTATTCATTTTCGGAATGGCTAAAACTGACCAAGGCAAAACCAATTGAACGATCTGACCAGATTCACGAAAAGCCTACTACCAGTGCAGATAACGAAAAAGAACGCAAATTTAAGTTGATTGACAAATTTATTCAGGAGCGCCCCAAAATTACTTCGATCCCTGTGGATCAGACAAGCCGGAAGAATCCTGAACACGAATTAAATGCCCTCTCCACAAAATCCACTGATTCCTTGATGACGGAGACATTGGCGCGAGTATATTGGCAACAAAAGAATTATAAAAAAGCAATTCAAGCATATAAAATATTAATTTTGAAAAATC
>CAZMDY010000052.1:0-12579 GCA_964565295.1 uncultured Aequorivita sp.
ATTGCCTTTTCATATAAACTTTCGTAAATGGGCACAATTTTTTTGGTGTCAAAAACCATTGCCGATTCGACGGCCTGTTTTTTAAACTTTTCAAGGGTTTGGTCAGAAGATAAAATTTTAAGAGCGTTTTCCGCCATTTCTTCTACGTTGCCCACAGCGCTCAAATAGCCACTTACACCTTGAATGTTCACTTCGGGCAGCCCTCCTGTATTACTGGAAATCACAGGAACCCCGCAAGCCATTGCTTCCAGGGCAGCAAGTCCGAAGCTTTCCTTTTCAGAAGGAAGAATGAAAAGATCGGTAAAACACAAGATTTTATCAACTTCATTGCTGTTTCCCAGAAAACGGACTTTTTCTGAAATACCCTTTTGTTCACACAATCTTTCACTGGTCTGACGTTCCGGGCCTTCCCCTACGATTATTAGTTTAGAAGGGATTTTTTGCTGGATTCGATCAAAAACTTCGATCACATCCTGGATTCGCTTCACAGGTCTAAGATTGCTTACATGGGTAATGATCCGCTCGTTTTCGTCTGCCATAAAATCCCGTTGACAATTGGTGGCCGAACTAACTTTCTTGGGAATATCAATAAAATTTGGTACCACATGGATTTCATTCCGTATGTCGAAAAGCCGCAAGGTGTCATCTTTCAAACTTTGTGAAACCGAGGTCACCACATCACTATTGTTGATACTGAAAGTAACAGCCGGCTTGTAAAACGGATGATTGCCCACCAAAGTTATATCGGTCCCGTGAAGCGTGGTTACCATTGGAATGAAAACACCATCTTCTTCCAACATCTTTTTTGCCATATATCCGGCATAGGCGTGGGGAATGGCATAATGGACATGCAGAACTTCGATCTTATGGAGTTTGACCATATCCACCAACTTACTGGAAAGGGCCAGCTCGTAGGGTTGATAATGAAAAAGTGGGTAAACGGGCACCGACACTTCGTGGAAATGAATGTTCCTAGACAAAAGTTCCAACCGGACCGGCTGTTTGTAGGTGATAAAATGGATTTCATGTCCTTTTTCCGCGAGGGCCAAACCCAATTCGGTGGCCACTACTCCACTTCCTCCAAAAGTTGGGTAACATACTATTGCTATTTTCATCTATATCAGAAATTTGAAAAATAAGAAGATGGATCGTCCCAGTGCTTCTTTTTTGGATGCTATGATCTTTAATCAATAATCAATTGCTTCATAAATAACTGCTTGGATCTTGCTTCTAAGATCACTTTGAATCAATTTTCGGTTCTCCGCATCGGGAAATGTTCGATTTGAAAGAAAAACATACACAATCTCTTCTTCTGGATCTGCCCATGCAAAAGTTCCAGTGAATCCGCCGTGGCCAAAACTGGTCATGGACACACAGCCACAAGTGGGACCTACTGTTCCCAACTGCGGTTTATCAAAACCTACTCCCCTTCTTACGCTTTTATTACAGTAGTAACACTGGTTAAAATCGTCAAATACATTAGGGTTGAAATATCGTTTTCCCCCGTAAAATCCTTTCCAGAGGAACATTTGCATAATTTTGGCCACATCGTTTGCATTACTGAATAGCCCAGCATGACCTCCAACCCCGCCAAGCATTGCAGCCCCTTGATCGTGCACATAACCCTGAACTTTCTGTTTTCTGAAAACATTGTCCTGTTCGGTTGGGGGAATATTCTCTTTTGAAAATTTCTCCAAAGGGAGGTAGGTAGTAAAATTTGTGCCCAAGGATTCATACAGATTATTTTGGACAACGGACTCCAAGGGTTTATCAAATGTACGTTCCAAATATTGTTTCAAAATGTAATAAGGAAGATCGCTATAACGGTATTCCTGTCTTGGATTGAGATCGCTCTGTCGAATTATATTATAGATCGTGTCCATATAATCTCTGCGCATATAAAGACTCTCGGCAACCTTCACATTAAAATCCTTCCCTGGAATGTCTGAAAAATACTTTGCTGATACGGCATTGTTTTCTTTGTTGAAAGTGTCTCGATAAAATGGGATCCAGGCTTTTAACCTTGCATAATGGGAAAGCATTTGTCGCAAGGTAATATTCGCTTTATTGGAGTTTCGATATTCCGGGAGCATTTCAGAAAGCTTGGTGTCCAGAGAAAGTTCATCCTGGTCCACAAGCTGCATGACAAGCGGCAAGGTTGCCAAAATTTTGGTCAAGGAGGCAAGGTCATACATAGTACTGTCGCCCACTTCAATTTGTCCATTATATTCATGGAAACCGAAATTCTTTTGGTATACCACTTTCCCTTTTCTTGCTACAACTATCTGTGCTCCGGGAAACATTTTATCCTTGATTCCGTTGTTGACAATTGTATCAATCTTTTGCAGAGTATAGCTGTTCATTCCAACACTTTCCGGTGTTCCGTAGGAAAGCCTACGCAATGTTTTAGTGTTGAAGTTGGTGTTCAAAGGAAAATCGGGGCCTAAAGAAACAGGTAATTTCCCTTTCGCTTCCCTTGCGCCAAAAATAAGCTGTGCCGAAAGTTCTTGGGATATTTTGCTGTTTTGATAAGACATAACCACACCCTCAATATTGGCCGTAGTCTTTAAATCCAGCATGGCGTAAGGCCGGGCAAAAACATCAAGAATTACGGTATTGGTCCGCGCAATTTCATAGATCCACACCAATTCCTGGTCTGTAAATTGGAACGGTTTCCACGGATGGTCATTGGATTTGTGAAACCCAATGATTACATAATTGAATGCCTTTAATTTCTCAATATATTGGTCCAGGTTATTTTCTTTAACCCCAGTAACAGGGCCGTATTTTTGGAGTTCATTCAGGAAATGTTCCCCAGAATCGTCACCGAGACTGATATAGGCGATTTTTTTCTTTTCCAAATCTTTTATAGGTAAGATTGCCCGGTCATTTTTGATAACTGTTAACGAATTTGCTATGGCTTCTTCATATAGCGCATTGTCGTTTACCGTGTTCAAACTTTCAATTAAATAGGTGGTGTTAACGGGTTTATAATTATTTAGACCTACTTTATATTTTGCATAAAGTATCTTTTTTACTGAAGTGGCTAATCTATTTTCGGTAATTACCTGACCTTCATAGGCGGTTTTTAGAAAATCCATGGCCTTGGGGACATCTTCGGGAATCAGGAGAACGTCATTTCCAGCCAAAAATGCGGCCAATTCTACCTCTCCGGGATTTTTATAATTCGAAACACCTTTCATATTGAGTGCATCGGTGAAGATTAGTCCGTTAAATCCCATCTCATCTTTCAAAAGCCCTGTAACAATCCTTGAAGAAAGGGATGAAGGGAAATTGAATTGTGGCTCCAGTGCGGGAACATTCAAATGGGCCACCATCACACTGTTCAAGCCTTCATTTATTAATTTTCTATAAGGATAAAGTTCCAAGGTATCCAATCTTTCCCTTGTAAAATCAATTGTAGGCAAGGTTTTGTGACTGTCCAAATCGGTGTCGCCATGGCCTGGGAAATGTTTAGCGCTTCCAATAATGCCGGCACTTTGCATCCCTTTCATAAATGCCAATGCTTTTTCGGTTACATTTTCTTTATCTTCACCAAAGGAACGATTGCCTATAATCGGGTTTTTGGGGTTGGTATTGATATCGACCACGGGAGCAAAATTGATATGCATTCCCATCCGTTTTGTGTGTTCCCCAATCCTTTTTCCTATTTTCTCTACAATTTTGTTTTCAGTAATCGCTCCCAAAGTCATATTCCAAGGGAAGGCATAGGTAGAGTCCAAGCGCATTGCCAAACCCCATTCAGCGTCCATAGCCATCATTAGTGGAACTTTGGCAAGGTCTTGAAACTCGTTGTTCAGTTTGGCCTGCCGCTGTGGTCCACCTTTGGAAAAAATAACTCCGCCTATATGGTAATTGGAAATAAGCTCCTTTATTTTGTCTGTCTTCACTTTTGGATCGCTCGAAAAAATATCGACCATAAAAAGTTGTCCCAATTTTTCCTCTACGGTCATTTGATCATAAATGCTATCAACCCACTTCTTCTGGTTTTGATAATCATCTTTTACTATCAGCGGGTTCTGTTCTTGCGAAAAACCTTGGAAAGAATAAAAAACAAAAAAGCAGGCAAACAATAATTTCTTCATATACAGAAGTATTATTATGAAATGAATCTGCTGTGCCAGCTTTCTTTTGCGGGAACTTCCCAATTTTCGAGATATTCCGCTTTGGTATTAACCAAATTGTTGAAAACGATTGTGTTTTTTGAAACTGAATTGTTCTTGGCCATTTTTTTAAATTCCTCCAGCGGTTTATATGCAATGTATTCGCCCGAATAGAAGGTAACGTTCATTTTATCGAGAAGATCGATTCCATATTCCTTCTCAAGCGATTGTATAAAATGCACTGAGGCGTCGATACTGCAACCGGAGGCCGAGGCATTGGCCTGATTAAGACCGATTACGACAAATCGGTTGTATTTCATCTCGACAGCGGCTTCCAAAGCGGCGCCATGGGCAGTCCATTTTGTCAAAAATTCTTCGGTACGATTTTCAATTTCAGCAGCTTCTTGGTCACTTAATTTTCTATTTGCCTGATATACCCAGACTCTGGAGTTATCGGGCAGGTTTTTGAATTCTGTCAACATTTAAATTATCTTTTCTTTAGTTCAGCAATATTTTTTTGGGTAAGTGAAATGTTGAATCATAAATCTTCTGCGGAGGCTATCATTTCAGCTATATCCATAACCTGCATTTTGTTTTCAACGTTCTTTGCTTTTACCCCATCGGTCATCATCATCATACAGAACGGACAACCGGTGGCAATTATTTCAGAAGTGGTTTCCATTGCCTCCTCGGTTCGTTCCACATTGATGTCCTTGTCCCCTTTTTCTGGTTCTTTAAAAACTTGTGCTCCACCCGCTCCGCAGCAAAGGCCATTTTTTTTATTACGCCTCATTTCGACCAATTCTACGTCGAGTTTTTCTAATAAGTTTCGGGGGGCTTCATATTCGCCATTGGCCCTTCCCAGGTAGCAAGGGTCGTGATAAGTGATACGTTTCCCCTTAAACTTTCCACCCTCTACCTTCAATTTACCTTCCTCCATAAGTGATTTCAGAAATTGGGTGTGGTGCATTACCTTGTAATTTCCACCCAATTCGGGATATTCATTTCCAATGGTGTTAAAGCAATGTGGACAGGCCGTAACGATTTTGGTTATTCCGTAGGAGTTTAATATTTCGATATTTGCCATGGCCTGCATTTGGAACAGGAATTCATTTCCTGCACGTTTTGCGGGGTCGCCATTGCAACTTTCCTCAGTGCCCAACACGGCGAAATCAATTTTTGCTTTATTGAGCAGTTTTACAAATGCTTTTGTTATTTTCTTTGCACGGTCGTCAAAACTTCCGGCGCAACCGACAAAGAACAGCACTTCGGGCATTTTGCCTTGGGCAGCATATTCAGCCATTGTCGGTACTTTTATAGGTTCACTCATTTCTCAGGTTTCTGGTTTCTTGTTTTGTGTTGGGATCAATTTTTATCAATCAATTTTCATCTTTCCAGTTCAATCTATCCATTTGGTTGTAGGGCCACGGGGCTCCATTATTTTCAATATTCGTCATAGCCACATTTAATTCCTGTGGCGCGGCAGATTGTTCCATAATCAAATATTGGCGCATATCCATAATTATCGACATTGGCTCAATGCTTACGGGACAAGCTTCCACACAGGCGTTGCAAGTGGTACAGGCCCAGAGTTCCTCGCGCAGAATATAGTCATCCAACAATTGTTTTCCGTCTGGTTTGAACTCGCCATTTTTGTTGATGTTGTGTCCCACTTCTTCCAAGCGGTCACGGGTGTCCATCATTATTTTTCGTGGAGAGAGCAATTTGCCAGTCATATTTGCAGGACAAACATCAGTGCATCTGCCACATTCAGTACAAGTATAAGCACCGAGCAATTGGGTTTGGCTTAAGTCCATGACGTCACTTGCACCAAATTTAGCTGGAGATTCTGTGGCATTCTCCGAAGGTGTAGCAAACGGATCGACATTTGGATCCATCATCATTTTCACTTCGGCCGTTACGGATTCAAGGTTCCTGAATTTCCCTTGTGGAACCACTCTTCCAAAATAAACATTGGGAAAGGCCAAGATGATATGAAGGTGCTTTGAAAAATATAAATAATTCAAGAATAATAAGACTCCAATTATATGCAACCACCACGCTCCTCTTTCAATCCCAATAAGCGTTGCTTCGGAAAGGCCGTTGAACATGGGGGCTATAAATTGACTGATGGGAAAAGCCCCAGCTTGGGTATAATGAACGGATCCGATTGCTTGCAACTGTTGGTCTGAGGCGTTCATTACCAAAAAAAGCACCATCAATACCATTTCAAAATACAAAATGATGTTTGCGTCTTTTCTTGGCCATTCTTTCATTTCACGTGCCCAGAATCGTCTTAATTTTTGGATATTCCTTCGTGTCCAAAAAAAGAAAACGCCGACCAAAACAAGGAACGCCAATATTTCAAAGGAAGCAATTAGAAAATTATAGGCTCCCATGGGCAAAACAGTGGAAAGAACACGATGGGTGCCAAAAATCCCATCGATGACTATTTCCAACATTTCAATATTGATGATTATAAAACCGATGTACACAAATAAATGGAGCAACGCTGGAATTGGCCTGACTACCATTTTGGACTGACCTAGGGCTATGCGAAAAACGTTGGCCCATCGCTGTGTTTTGTGGTCGGATGCATCCACTTTTCGACCTAATTGAATGTTCCGGATGATTTTGCGAATATTGAAGGTGAAATAACCAACACCAGCCACAAAAAGGATAAAGAATATAATGTTCGAGATGTAATGCATGATTTATTTAAAGGTCAGGGTTATCGGGAGCTTCGTATTCTTTTGCTTTTTTTCCAAAAACCGAAATATGGACATAGCGTTTCGGGTTCAGTTTAATATCTTGTAACAATTGCTCCAACTGACGGGAAGCGCCTTCAAGATTTTCATAAAGTTGGTCGTCCTTTAGCAATTTGCCAATTGATCCCTCGCCATTATCAACATTATTTACGATTTCATTCACTCGGTCCACTACGTTTTGCAGATCGGCGACCAATTTTCCTGTTTCAAGTTGCGCCAACGAATCGCTCAACTTTCCCAAGTTGTCCATAGTTCTGTCCAAATTGGAAAATGTATTGTCCAGTTTATCCGTGTTGGTCGTCAAAATATGATCCAAACTTCCGGAAACACCAGCAAAGGAATTCAAGGTTTTGTTTAGGTTTTCAATAGATTGCTTTAAATTTTCACGCGTTCTTTCATCAACTATATCGTTCACACTGACCAACAGGGTATCGACGGTAGACAACGTATTGCTGACTTTTTTCTCCAACGGCCCCAGCGCTTTGGTTACTGCGGACAGCATACCATCCTCGATATCTCCAGCAAGGGTATCCCCGCTTTTGGCGATGTTTGCGTTATCGTATTGTGGAAAGATCCCCAACGATTTACCTCCGAGGAGGCCAGCACTATATATTCGTACAATACTGTTTTTGGAAAACTCAAAGTCTTTATTTATGGAGAATTTTACAACCAGAGTTCCTTTTTCATTGGCAAAGGAAATATCCTGTACTTTTCCCACGTTGAGCCCATTGATGGTAACCGGTGCGGCAATGGCTAAACCTTCCACATTCTGGTATTCTACAAAAAATTCCCTGTTTTTTTCGAACAGATTTGTTCCTTTAAGGAAATTATAGCCAAATATCAACAGCAATATGGCTCCAATTGCAAGAATTCCGGTCTTTACTTCTTTAGATAACTTCAATTGAATCGTTTTAGGTTATGGGCAAATTTAAGTGATAAATATAACGAAAGCCCATTAATTGGCTTTCGATTTTAACACTTCGGGAAGATTTACTTTTTTTCCGTTCTTGAAAGCGACAATATAAGCTGCGGCATAGCCATTTTGTCGGGCGAAAGTTTTCATCATCTCTATCTTGTTGTAATCTGATGTGGCACCATAATAATACTTATACATACCATCCTCCTGATTTCGGCTCACTTCTTTCAGACCTTTGAAATTATTGGGGCTTGGATCCAGTTTGGACCCACTGGCGGCGAGTTGCACTTTAAATATCACGCCTTCATAAATATCTTCCTCTGTTTCTGCAATGGCTTTTTCAACAATATGCTGTTTGATCTCTGAATCATCGATTTTCATATTTGAATTAGTCTCAGACAAACTGGCGACATATCTGGTAATAGCAGTAGCAATTTCGCGGGCCATTTCTTCCTGTCCCCTTGCGGAATTAAGATATGCTCCTTCCTTTTTATTGGTCAAAAAACCAGTCTCGATCAAAACACTGGGCATATAGGTGTTGTGGAGAACCCAAAATCCTGCTTGTTTCACACTTCGATCGTGTCGTTTCAGATTATTTACAATATTATTTTGTACCAAGCTTGCCAGTAGAATGCTTTGATCCAGATATTCTTCTTGCATAAGAATCATCCCTATCAAGGATTCAGGCGCATTTGGGTTAAAGCCGCCGTATTTCTCCTCATAATTCTCCTCCAGATAGATCACCTCGTTTTCCTTTTTGGCCACTTCAAAGTTTGCTTGGCTCTTATGGAGTCCCAGAACAAAAGTCTCCGCTCCGTAAGCTTGGGAGCTGTGGGCATTGCAATGTACCGAAACAAATAGGTCGGCATCATTTTTATTGGCTATCGCTGCGCGTTCGCGCAATCCTACAAACACATCAGTTTTCCGAGTATAGATGACTTTTACGTTGGGTAGTTTCTCCAATACAGCACCAATTTTTAAAACGATGCTCAAAGCTATCTCAGATTCTTTATATTTTCCATTGTGTCCTGTGTTTCCTGAATCGTGGCCTCCGTGGCCTGCATCCAAAACCACTACAAACTCCTTGATAGGAACCACTGCTGCCGATAAGTGGATGGGAAGGAACACAAGCGAAAAAAGAAGTGCTACAGTTGAAAATATTTTTATGTTGTCCATACTATTGATAACGATAGAAAGTTAATTGTTATTCGTTATTGAGAAAATGCTTTATGGGCGCGTACTTCTTCAGTGTGGTTGTTTTTTCTTCTTAATTCAGAACCTATTCACGACCGCACTATGGTCCTCTTTGTTCATATTTGGTTCTTGGCTTACTGATTTCCAATGCCCTTGAGCCTTCTTTCCCAAAATTTCAATTAAAAAAACATACCCCAGAAAATATGTTTATTTTTGAACGTTTCAATTACTGAGCCAAATCTACAAAATAATCGTATCGGAGCATTGCGGACCCACAAGCTTTACTTAACAATCTTCTTAACATTCCTCTTTGTGGGCCATCCTTTTTTGCATGCCCAAGAAATCCCCGAAAAAAAACAGCCCAACATTCCTGTTTCAGAAAAAAGGGAATCTTCCAATGTGGTAAATGAAACGATAACCCCAGTGCCCATTGTTACAGAATTTAACGAAAAAGCGCTGGACACGGTAAAAACGGATTCCATACAGCCACCTCCTGAAACGCTTACAGACGTAGTGGAATATTTTGGAGAAGACTATGTGTTTATCAACCGAAAGGAGAAAAAGGTCTATATGTACAACAAGGCCTTTATAATTTATGAAGATATGCGCATTGATGCGGGATTGATCATCTTGGATTACGATAAAAATGAAGTCTATGCAAAAGGTATAGACAGCGCTGGAGTTTACAGTCAACGCCCTGTGTTCGTTCAAGGTGCAAACAGAGTGGAGCCCGATTCGATCCGTTATAATTTCAGTTCTGAAAAAGCTTTGGTCTTTAACAGCCGCAGCGAGCAAAGCGGCTTCAATGTAATCTCCGAGGTTACCAAAAAAGTAAATGATTCCGTAATCTATCTTCAGAATGTACGGTTTACTACATCAAAAAACATTGACGATCCAGAATATTATTTTTATACCCGAAGGGCCAAGTTCATCCCCAGAAAAAAAATTGTTACAGGGCTCACGAATATGTATATTGCCGATGTTCCGACTCCTGTGGGATTGCCTTTTGCATATTTTCCGTTGAGCGAGGACCGCACTTCGGGAGCCATACTTCCCTCGTTTGGCGAAAACAACAGCCGAGGATTCTTTTTTCAAAATGGAGGGTATTATTTTGCCATAAACGATTATTTGGACATAAGTCTTTTGGGGGATTATTACACAAATGGGAGCTATGCGCTACGTGGAGAAACCACTTATGCAATGCGCTACAGATTCCGCGGAAACATTAGCGCCCGATTTGAGAGTTTGGTCGAAGAGGAACGTGGATTTCCAAATTATAGTGAGACAAACATTTACAATATCCGATGGACCCATTCTGTCGATCCAAAGAGCAATCCAAATTCCCGCTTTTCAGCTTCAGTAAATGTGGGAAGCAGTAAATATTTCACCGAGTCGATCAACCAGACCAATAATGCAAGTGCACTTGTAAACACCCTAAGTTCCTCTATTTCTTATTCAAAAACCTTTGAGGGCGAGCCACAGGTGAATGCTACCATTGCCGCTACACATTCACAGAACACGCAAACGGAACAGATTTCCATGTCCTTACCTAATCTCAGCGCCAGTGTTTCCCGGATCTATCCTTTTGCCCCGCGCAATGGCACTAAAAAAGGAATCATCCAAAACATCAATTTCCAATATGACCTTTCGGCTGAAAACCGGATGCAGACCACCGATTCACTTTTATTTAAACCAGAGATGTTTGAGGCCGCACAAATTGGGGCACAGCACAATATTCCACTTACTACAAACTTTAAGGTACTAAAATATCTCAGTGCTTCGGTGGGAACAAATTTTAGGGAAACCTGGTTGTTAAAAACCACCCAAACCCGGTTTGATCAAAATGCCCAAGATGGCCGAGGTGCCATAATTAAAGATACTATTTCAGGTTTTGACAGCTATCGCACCTACAATTTCACCACAAGTTTGGGAACCACCCTGTATGGTCTTTTCAATTTTGGGCAAAACAGTACGATCCAAGCCCTTCGGCATGTTGTGCGTCCTTCTGTCGGCTACAATATAAACCCAGCTTTTGATAGATATTATGATGAATTCAGGATTCCATTAACCGCAGAAGAAGCAGCAGGCGAGATCGTTGAATATTCCAGATTTGAGAACACTTTGTATGGCCCACCGAACAAAGTGTATTCCAGTAATATTAGTATGAGCGTCAGTAATACATTTGAAGCCAAGGTCCGCGACCGCGACACCACGGCTACAGAGCCCAAAAAGGTTACGTTGCTCAACAACCTCAACCTCTCCAGTGCCTACAATCTTGCGGGAGATTCACTCCAATGGAGTCCGGTCCAGTTTTCGGGAAGCGTTCCGGTTGTTCCCAGATTGGATTTCAACTTCAGCGGTTCCTTGGATCCTTATGCGCTGGACAATAACAATCGGAAAATAGATGTTTTCAACATTGATAACGGGGGAAGTCTTTTCCGGCTTACCAATGCCAATGTGAGCGTTAATTATTCGTTCTCCAGTCGGGATTTTGAAAAAAGAACCACCAGCCGCAGTCGAATGGAAAATGAAACTTTCCGAAATGGGGGCCGTCCCGATGATCTTTTTGGCGAAGCAGCCGATATTTATGACGGGCAAATCTATCTCGATGAAACCCCTGAGGAGGAGGAAGCCCGAACCAATGTGGAATGGTACAATTATACCATTCCCTGGGACATGCGCCTTGCCTATACCATCACCTATGGAAACGATCGACGCCAGAACGAGATCAGTTCCCAATCCTTGATGCTCAGCACAAACCTTACCATTGCACCGAGATGGACCGTTGGCGTATCATCTGGTTATGATTTTAAAAACCAAGGAGTTACACTTACCCAATTCCGTTTCCAACGAGATCTGGAAAGTTGGCAAATGAGCTTTAACTGGACCCCTATTGGCAGCATCAATACAGCTTGGTATTTTCATATTGGGATAAAGTCCTCTATGCTGAGCGATATTAAATATGATAAACGACGGGAGAGCGATAAACGTTTGTAAAATCGACGAATGATTAATGATTTATCTTTAAGCTTTTTATCACATGTCAACCAGCTTCTTTAGATTTGAACGTCTTGTATTTCTTCCATCGATGTAATGTGATCGCTGCAAGATATCTGTTTTATTACGATCATCGGTGAGAACCACAGCCCGATCCTTATCAAAATCGGAAATGGAAACTTCGTATTCTGGCAAATGGCCGCCATCCAACAATAAATCTTTGGCTATAAAGATGTCTTCCTTTTTTAAACTATTGTTCTTAGTTCCTATAAATACAACATCCCCATATAAATTAGACTTCATTGGGTTATACATGTTTACTTCAAATCCCACGGATTCCATAGTTTTGAAAATTGATGGTGTCAAGCCATTCTGGGAAAAATTCAGAATACCTCCGTGTTCCACAATAAGTGTTCCGTCTTCGGACAGAAGTTCATGAATCCTCTGAAAACTTTCCTGTGTAAGTAATTGTCCCGCAGCACTTTCGCCCAAAATCACATCGAGTACAATAATATCATATTGTCTATCTACAGTATTTATAAAATATCGGCCATCGGTAATGACGTTTTTCTTAGGATGA
>CAZMDY010000053.1:0-12492 GCA_964565295.1 uncultured Aequorivita sp.
TGTTTTCAGAAGTTATTCTTATGAAATAATTTCCCGTTCTCAAATTGCGGATATATAAATGTACATTGGAATCATTAACCGCGATGTCCATTAAAACCTGACCTACAACATTATAGATGATCACGGCATCTATAATCCTTCCATTTGATTCAATATTCAGTACTGAAGTCGTTGGATTGGGGTAAAGGACCAGTTCATCGAATAAATCCTCTTGGGTACTTAAAAGTTCTTCGGTGGTAAAACTATAAATAGAACTAAAATCACCTTCGCCACAAGTGTTTCTCGCTTTTACTCTCCAAAAATATTCTGTTTCATCCAAAAGTCCGGAAACAGTTGTTTGGTTCTCCCGAACGGTAATATCAGCTACCATTGAAGTAAATCCTGCATCGGTTGCCAGTTGGAAATCGTATTCCTCTGCATCAACCTCAACCCAATTGAAAGTGACATCAATGGGTTGGCCAATTGCGCCATTTGCTGGAAAATCCAGGGAGACTGGGGGCAATTGAGGTTCCATTATATGCAATACAGGATATAGATTGACTGTTTCGGAAGTTCCCGTTGCCGTAACTTTCATTTGATAATATCCTGGGGAAACTGCGGTTAGATTATCCAAAGTAAGCACAACCGTGCCGTCGGTGGCCATTAGGTTAGGCACCAAAGTGGCCGTGACACCTGTTGGAACATTGGAAACGGCGAAATCAATCGAATCGGTAAACCCGTCGCTAAAGTCCAAATCTATATCGTAGGTAACAGTATTTAACCCAGGACAGAACCCTTGATATCCTTGATGAGTAGTGACCGAGAAATCCTCCCGTTGTATTCCAGTTACAATCAGTGAAAACTCTTGAGGTCCGTTGGTCAGTGCGTTCTTATGTGATACCTTAATAATATATTCACCGTCCGCCCCTGGAATTTCGATTTTCTCAATATTATCCACAACATTATCGCCTTGTGTAGCGGCGGCATCGGGTATTTCAGGATTCAGTTTCCAAGGAAAAAATGTATTTCCACCATCTTGGGACACCCTCAAATCCAAATCGTTGACCAACATTGGAGTACTCAAATCGTTGATTCCAGGAGGGGGACTTGTTCCCGCAGGGTCTGTCCAGGTGATGGAGGCCACAAGATCATTGAGGCCATCTGCTTGAACAGAAAATGTATATACCTCCCCTTGTGCCAATTGTTCTTCAATTATGACGGAAGCATCTCCATTGTTAGTAATTACGGCCGCAGCCCTTTCGGTGTTCATAAGTCCCCAGCCAAACCGATAATCAGGGCCTGGAAAAGTTCCGGCCTCATCTGCTGTATGCAAAACAAGTCCGCGCAAAGTGGCACTTCGCATATAATTTCCAGTCATAGAATTATGGTGCTGTTGAAGCAAGAGTACGTTTCCAGAGATATTTGGAGTGGCCATTGAAGTGCCATTAAAGCTTGAAAAACTAGTATTGGAAGTTGCCGTTGAAGAATATGTGTTCACACCTTTCCCTGAGATATCCGGTTTGATCCTGCCATCGTCCGTCGGGCCCCAGCTGCTGAAATTCGACATTACTACATTACTTGGATCGCTATAGTTTGTAACTTGATAAACTGCGGCACACACAAGTGAGTTTTTAGACACGCTTTTATCGGTCAAATAATCATAGCCCATATCTCCCGGATTTTTTCCAGAATTCCTATCGTTCCCAGCCGAGCATACTGGAAGGTAATACGGTGCATTATATGCAATCAGATCCAAATTGCGGGCTTTATCATCATAATACCCCAATCGCCACAATGGCAAATGATCTATTACGATACCATAGGAATGATTGGAGACCAACAGTCCAGATGCAGCGGCGGCAGTGATTTCCGATTCATCGTTAGAATAATCATAAGCCAACAATGTGGCTGCAGGCGCCATTCCTTTTGCAACTCCATTTCGCACAGTACCAGTTCCGATCATAGTACCAGCAACGTGGGTTGCATGACCACTCAACCCTGGGGGAGTATCCATTTGGCTGACCCTGTTCTCCAATAAAATATGGGAAGCGCGAACTCTGCCTCCGTCCCATACTCCTCCAATCATGTTTTCGCCATTCAGGTTCAAGTTGGCGCTGCCCCCGGAATGGACACGGTTTGTACGAGTGGTCAATCCCGCGCCCCGGTTTTCGGTTTGGTAATATACTGGAGTATTTTCATCGTAAACCCCAACTAAGGTTGAAACACCGCCGTTTGGCATTTCAATGGATTCCTTCCAGCCATAAATTAGAGCCAATTGAAGCGCGAGTTCCCGATCGGCTTTAAACGCTGCTTCGAACTGCTGCTCTAAGGCGTTTAATTTTTCTATGTCGTAATTACTGATAATTTTAAGGCGTTCCTCTTCAGTTTGGGCTGTTAAAAAATTACAGAAAATGAAGAAAACAACAGATAGGATTTTTTTGGACATTCTTAATATATAAAGGTGAATTAAAATCAGTTCCAAAAATATCCAAAATATATGTATTGGCACCGAAATAAGAGCTGTATTCTTCTATTTTTACAGAAAAAATGAGCTGGACTAAAGTTTACTGTCCCCTATAAAATACGATTGTGCTTAAAGTTTTTATCATGATGACAACATCCAAAAAAAGACTTCGATGTTTTATATAATATAGATCATACTGCAGTTTTTCCAAGGAATCTACTTCGTTTTCCCCATATTTTGCATTGACCTGGGCCCAGCCCGTAATCCCTGGTTTAACCAAATGCCTTACTTCATAAAAAGGAAGTTTCTTTACAAAACTTTCCACAAATTCCGGACGTTCCGGCCTGGGACCTATCACGCTCATATCCCCTTTCAAAACATTCAAAAACTGCGGAATTTCGTCCAAACGTGATTTGCGTAAAAATCGGCCAAATTTAGTTATTCGGGCATCCTTTTTCTGGGCAAACTGGGCTCCATTTTCCTCGGCATTGATAATCATGCTACGCAATTTGAACAGTTTGAAATATTTGCCATTTTTGCCCACTCGGGTTTGGGTATATAACAAAGGCCCGCGGTTTCCGATTAAATTTCCAATCAGCACCAACGGCAAAAGGAACAAACCAGAAAAAAGCCCGAAAATGCCGAACATCATATCCAACATCCGATTGAAGAATAAATAGAGCTTGTTCTGGTTACTACGGCTAAAAGGAAAATAACGGTAAAAATCACTTTCCACATAATGAACGGGAATTCGGTATGTTAATTCCTCATAAACTTGTACATATTCACGGATCGACACCCCTTTTTCCAATAATTTAATAAGCCTACCATTCAGTTCGGGCGATATGCCGTCGGAAAGAGGGGTGCATACGATTACTTCGGAAACGGAAAGATCTTGGGCGTAGTTGGAAAATTCATCGAGGTCCAAATCGGATATAGTTGGATCAATGATGAGCAAAGACGAAATTGGGCATGTATCATAAAAACCAACAACCCTATAGTTTGGATCTGATTTTTGAAGGGATGCTGCAATGTCCTCTACGTGATCGCCATTGGCCACCAACAGAACACGTTTATAAAATCGCGGGGCGGAAATAAGGGTAACATAGGCATAGCGCCAAATCAAAAGCGCTAAATTGATAGCCAAAAAGAAATAAACAATCTGCAACCGATTGGACGGTAATGCAGGTGTGTAAAAAGGTGTAAACAGGTAAAAAAGCACTGTTATTGAAGAAGTGATAATCACATTTTTAACCACCACATCAAACCGACCTGCCTTTTGTAGATCGTACAGTTCAAAAATAGTTGCGAAAACGGTTAAATAAACGGCAAGGACAATGGACCAGACCCAGTGGTCTGAATTTATGATGAAATATTCAAAATCAAATATTGTCCCTACTAAGAACAGAAGAACCATCACGGAAAAAATATCCAATACTCGAAGTAGGACCTTCCTTTCGGAAATATCAAAATGGATGTTGTTTTTAGACATTGGTTAGTAAAAGTCTATCGAATGTTGATTTAAAATGCTGTCAAAAATACAACTATTGCTCTAGCATATCAGAAAACAATTAATTGGAAAGTTGTAATTTTCTTGATCTGCCACAGGCTTCACGAAAAATTATGTGGGTATCATTATTAATATTAAAATTAGTTTTTTATGTAAAATTTTTGGTAAATATACCAAAGATAATTTTGTTACGTTCCCAATAATCCAATCCATTGCTCTTTTACTTCGTGCCAGTCAAAAGTTTCCATTTTTGATCTTCCATTTTGCGATAATCGTTGTGTTTCTAAAGGATTTTCACAAAGATTGATTATGGCGTCTACAAAATAATGGGCATTGTTGGGCTTCACCAGAATTCCATTGGTGCCAGAATCGATTAGATAAGGAAGCCCACCTACATTGGTGGAGATCACCGGTATTCCAAGTGCCATCGCTTCCATAACGCTAACGGGCATATTGTCAAAATTGGTGGTGTTGATAAAAATATCATAATTCTCTGATAGAGAAATCCAAGCGTCTTTATCGAGTATCCCTGTGAAAGTAACGGGGAGATTTAGTTCTTGGACCACCTTTTTGCATCGCTGCAACGATCCATCTTTATCCGGTCCCACCATGCATAATTCACATTCTATCCCTTGTTTGGTCAGCATCTCTACAACTTCAAGCGCTAAAAGTGGATTGTATAGTGATGCAAAAGAACGCACCCAAAGCAGTTTTGGCTTTGCCTGACTTCTAAGCTTATATGGATAGTTTTTTAATTCTATAGTGTTTGGGATATAGATTAAATTTAAATACCCCTTATTTTTGAATGATTCCATCAAATATTGGGATGGGACTACGTTGATTTTGGCCCCACCAAATAATTTACGACTTAAACTTTTACTCGATTTTAGACGATATGCAAGATTGCCACCATGTAAAATTGGAATGTAAGGAAGTTCAAAAATCCTACACAACTTTGCGACCACAACTGCATAATAAAAATTCTGGGTACTATACGTATCGATCAAAACCGAAGAAACTTTATTTCGATTTTTGATGACCGTTAATGCCATATCAAGAATTCGTAAAATTTTGTTCTTTTTTGAAGAAGATGTAATTACCGTATATCCTTCTTTCGAAAGAAATTCGCCAAGAGTCTCTATAGAAGTGACCGTTTTTCCCGAACCGGATAGTTTATTGCCGATATACAATATTTTATTTCTGTGTTTCATTGTTCAAAAGCATAATACTTTAATAAAGATCGGTTATGGTCCTATGGTAACATTACGATTCTATAATCTCATTCTGAATCCGTGTTCTATAATGTTCAAATGTAAATTGAAAAACCGAATGGTGGGCGATTTCGGCTTTCTCCTTTACCACTTCCCCTTTAATTCCCATCGTTTCTGCCAAAACGGTCGACAATTCTTCCGAAGTACATGGCTCCACAATAAATCCATTTTTGTGGTTCACATATTGGCCAATGCTTGAAACCGTTGAAACAATTGGGACACACCCATAGTTCATCGCTTCTGCTATTACTTTTGGAAAACCTTCTGAGGCTGTACTTGGCAATAGGAAAAATTGCGACTTTTTATAAATTTCAAAAACCTTATTTCTTTCCAAAAACCCATGAAAGGCAGCTGGAAGACCCAAACTGTCACATTTCTTTTTATAAAAATCCATCTTAGGGCCATCGCCAATAAAATGGATTATTTCGACATCCTTTAGGGAGTCCAATTTTCCAAAAGCATCAATAATGCGCTGCACTCCCTTGGCATCTTCTAATCTGCCAACAAAACAAAAAGAAAACGGTGGTGCGAAGTTTTTCAATTGTGATATTGCCAATCCCTCTTCACGTTCGGTTTCTGTTAGACAAGGGTTTTCAAAGGTTAAGCAATGATTAGGCTGGTCGGGCCAATTTCCGTTTATGGTAACCTTGCGTTTTTGGCTTTTCAACATAGATCGTTGAAAAGCATAGCCAAGGGGCGGATTTTTCTGGCTCCAATTTCCGGCATACTTATACCAACCTTTTTTCCTGCTGAACAAGGTGAGATATGGAATTAAAAACACGCCAATCCCAGTAGGTGTACGGAGTTGGAAAACATCTACTTTTTTTAAAGTTTGCTGAACGGTTTTTATGACATCTGGAATACTGCCAACAATCTTCATTTTAGCCCCCATCCCTTTTCCACCCACCGGAGTCAGCGCAACAAAATGAATATTAGTCCGCGTATAAGGCAGGGAACTAGGGGGAGGCGTGCCCGGATGTAAAAATGCGACGTGATATATTTCATCAAAGTCCTTGGCCAAGTGATTGATCTCGCTTATTGTAGGGCCCCATCCAACAATAGCACCTTCCGGATTTCTATAATGTTCTGTATGTGAAATTATTGCGAGCTTCATGGTTGTCTATTCGTTTCTGAAATTAACCCTTTTTATTGAAATCCTTTATTGCAAAATTTTCAAATATTCTTTAATAATCCGTTCCCAAGTAAAATTTCCAGACCAAGCCTTTGCCTGTGGTGAATAGGTGGTGTAATTATCCAGTATATCAACCAAAGCCGCTTCAAATTGTTGAGGATTTTTATTGTCGATCAGTCTGCCAGAATATCCATCTTTGATTGCATCCTCAATTCCACAGCCTTGAGAACCAATGGCCGGAACCCCAAGGGAATTGGCTTCCAAAATAGCAATCCCAAAGCCTTCAACATCGCCTTCCTTTGTGGATTCACTCAACATCACAAATACATTTGATTGTTGCAAAAGCTCGCTTTTTTGGCCTTCAGACACTTTTCCGTGAAATACTATTGAATCATTTACTTCTATATTTAACGCTAATTTTTCCAATTTGGACCGATCTGTTGGTATTCCTACAATATGATATTTCAAATCGGGAAATTTTCGTAATAGCGTCGGCAATGTATTGATCACATTGTGCTGGCCTTTGCGCTCCGTAACATTTCCTACGGTAATCAAAACCGGCGATGGATTTACCTGAGAATTTCCACTGGCATGAGGCATCATTTGAAACCCGTTTGGGATAACGATGATCTGCTTAAGATTTAAATGGGAAACCAATGTAGCGGTGAAATTACTGACGGCAATGACCGTGTCGAATCGCTTTAAGGATCTATCTGTTACTTTGCGCAATGTTTTGTTCGGAAGCGAAATCTCTGTTCCGTGAATGATTGCAACAAATTTTCGTTTAAAAAAAAACCTTAAAAAAGCACCGAGCCAAAGCGAAAACTTTCCTGAACTGATCACCACGTCACATTTCTCCGTCAGGGAATATGCTTTAGAAATGCGATCCAAATAGCTCCGTAATATAAACTTTCGTCGAGGAATCCGGACTACCTCAAATGAAACCGTTTTGTCAAATTGTTCTTCCTCCTGTCCATTACCCGAACGGATATCACAGACCAATTTCACATCAAACCCATTGGCCTGAAGACCACTGGCCAAATGATAGGCATGATTCCCGATCCCTCCTGGCTGTGGCGGAAATTCGGAAGCCAACAAGACTATCTTAGCCATGGGTTCCAAAATTTTAGTAACATAATTTGACTGGTTAGGCGGTTTTTTAAAAGCAGTAAAATTATAAAAATAAAGAAGACTCCATCCCCAAAGATGTGAAATTTCAGTAAAAGCAGGAAAACGACACCACGAAACGGTAGAAATCAATCAATTTCTCATTTTTTAGAAACAAATTCCTTTGAAAACTATGGATTCCTTCACAGTTGTATTATACTGTAATGTGTACATTTGTGGATTAACCGTTATCATTTTTTGCAATGAAAATATACACAAAAACAGGAGATACCGGCACCACCGCACTTTTTGGTGGCAGCCGCGTTCCAAAACACCATATCCGGATCGAAAGCTACGGCACCGTTGATGAATTGAACTCAGTTATAGGAATGATTCGAAGCGAAAAAATAGATCCACACAGCGAAAGTGTATTGATACAGATCCAGAAAAAATTGTTTACAATCGGTTCCACCTTGGCTACCGATCCAAAAAAAGCTGTCCTAAAAAGCGGAAAAGAACGCTTAAAAATTGAAAAGATCGATGAAGATCATATTGAGCTGTTGGAAAAGGAAATAGATTCAATGAACGATGAACTACCTGAACTGACCCATTTCATTTTACCCGGGGGCAATGCTATTGTGTCATCTTGTCATATTGCACGTACCGTTTGCCGTCGTGCCGAACGCCGAACCACACTTCTTAATGAATCTGAGCCAGTGGATCCATTGACAATAAAATATTTGAACCGTCTATCTGACTATCTTTTTGTGCTGGCACGAAAATTGTCAAAAGACTTAAGCGTTGATGAAATTCAGTGGTTGCCTGAAAAGTATGATTGACAACCCCAGAACTTGACCGCATTTCAACATCAGATTAAACTATCTATTATTTTTCACTAAACACAAATCATTGATTATCAATGTAAATAAAACGTTCTTTTAAATACAATATAAATAATTGGGAATTTGCTTGATTTTCTGATTTAAAAAATTATTTTTGCAGAAAATTAAACCCTTTTCGCTATGTATTGGACTTTAGAGCTTGCATCCTATTTGAGTGATGCCCCCTGGCCTGCTACCAAAGATGAATTGATTGATTACGCAATCAGAACAGGAGCTCCTTTGGAAGTAGTTGAAAACCTTCAAGCCATTGAGGATGAAGGCGATTCCTATGATTCGATTGAAGAAATTTGGGCGGACTACCCTACAGATGATGATTATCTGTGGAACGAAGACGAATATTGATCCCAGAAGGGAAAATAATCAAATAATAAAAAGTCTCTTTCTTAAGGAGACTTTTTTTCGTTCAGAAAGGTTTTTGACAATTCTGTTTCGAAAAAAGGGACAGAGATTTTTAGACAGAAATCAATTAGTGATAAACAAAAAATAAGGAACTTTACAATCCAAAAAATTGAAAAAATACGTGTTGAAGGCGGCACTTTAAATTAATAAAAAAATATGGGAATTTTAGACAAAGTAATAAAGATTTTTGTTGGTGATAAATCCAAAAAAGATATTGGACAGATCCAGCCTTTAGTCGATAAAATTAAAAACCATGAGGCCGAATTGGAGAAACTTTCCAACGATGACCTCCGGGCAAAAACAGGTTACTTCAAAAACACAATAAAAGAGGCCCAAGCCGATATCCAAAAACAGATTGATGAACTACAAAAGCAATCGGAGGGCGAGCAGGACATCAATAAAAAAGAAGAAATCTATAATGAAATAGATAAACTGAAAGACACTCTATACGAGGTTGAAAAAAACACCCTCAACGAAATCCTTCCAGAAGCCTTTGCGGTTATGAAAGAAACCGCAAAGCGATTCAAGAACAATACAACCCTTACAGTTACAGCCTCGCCTTTCGATCGCGAAATTTCCGCTACCAAGGATTATGTTTCCTTGGAAAACGAAAGAGCAGTTTGGCAAAATTCCTGGGACGCGGCCGGAAAACCAATTACCTGGGACATGGTCCATTACGATGTCCAGCTCATTGGAGGAATCGCCCTTCACGAAGGAAAAGTGGCCGAAATGCAAACAGGGGAAGGAAAAACCCTTGTGGCAACGCTCCCGATGTATCTTAACGCCCTTGCTGGAAACGGGGTTCATTTAGTGACCGTGAACGATTATCTGGCCAGAAGGGACAGTGCGTGGATGGCTCCTTTGTTCGAGTTTCACGGACTTAACGTGGATTGTATTGACAACCACCAACCCAATTCAGAAGCTCGAAGAAAAGCTTATTTAGCGGACATCACTTATGGCACAAATAACGAATTTGGTTTTGATTACCTACGCGACAATATGGCCCATTCCCCCAATGATTTGGTTCAACGGCCGCATCATTACGCCATTGTGGATGAGGTTGATTCAGTACTTATCGATGACGCGCGAACCCCTTTGATCATTTCTGGGCCGGTTCCAGAAGGAGACCGACACGAGTTCAATGAACTGAAACCTAAGATAAGCGATATTGTTGAAGTCCAACGCAAATATTTGACCGGAGTCCTGGCAGAGGCCAAGAAGCTGATAAAAGAAGGCGACCACAAAGAAGGCGGTTTTAAATTGCTCCAAGTGTATCGCGGTTTGCCCAAGAACAAATCCTTGATCAAGTTCCTATCGGAAGAAGGCGTTAGACAAATCCTTCAAAAAACCGAAAACCATTATATGGCAGATAACAATCGTGAAATGCCTAAAGTGGACGCCGACCTATATTTTGTTATCGACGAGAAAAATAACCAGATAGAACTTTCCGACAAAGGCGTTGACTATTTGTCGGGAGACGACGATTCCAACTTTTTCGTAATGCCAGAAATGGGAACGGAAATAGCAAAAATAGAAAGCCAAGGGCTGCCAGTTGAAGAAGAAGCCGAACTCAAGGAATCCCTGTTCCGTGATTTTTCTGTAAAAAGTGAGCGTATCCACACGATGAACCAATTGCTCAAAGCCTATACCCTTTTTGAAAAAGACGATCAGTACGTTGTAATGGACAACAAAGTGATGATAGTTGACGAACAAACGGGAAGAATTATGGACGGACGCCGCTACAGCGATGGCTTGCACCAAGCCATTGAAGCCAAGGAAAACGTAAAGATTGAAGCTGTAACACAAACTTTTGCGACCGTTACGCTCCAAAATTATTTTAGAATGTACCGGAAATTAGCTGGGATGACTGGTACAGCTGTAACTGAAGCCGGCGAGCTTTGGGAAATATACAAACTGGACGTTATGGAAATTCCCACAAATCGTCCGATAGCCCGCCACGACCGTGAAGATAAAATTTACAAAACAAAACGCGAAAAATACAATGCGGTAATTGAGGAGGTTGTGGCGCTGTCCAATGCCGGAAGGCCGGTATTGATCGGTACAACTTCGGTGGAAATATCAGAATTGCTCAGTAGAATGTTGAGCATCAGAAATATTCCCCACAACGTGTTGAACGCAAAACTCCACAAAAGAGAGGCAGACATTGTTGCCGAGGCGGGAAAAAGCGGGATTGTGACCATTGCCACAAATATGGCCGGGCGAGGAACGGATATCAAATTGAGCGACGAAGTTAAAAAAGCTGGCGGATTGGCTATTGTTGGTACCGAGCGCCACGATTCCAGACGGGTAGACAGACAATTGCGCGGACGTAGTGGCCGACAAGGGGACCCTGGAAGTTCACAGTTCTACGTTTCCTTGGAAGATAACCTAATGCGACTTTTTGGAAGTGAGCGAATCGCAAAAATGATGGATCGAATGGGATTGCAAGAAGGAGAAGTAATCCAACACTCCATGATTTCAAAATCCATTGAGCGGGCTCAGAAAAAAGTAGAGGAAAACAACTTCGGAATTCGGAAAAGACTGCTTGAATATGACGACGTAATGAACGCCCAACGAGAGGTTATCTACAAACGCCGTTATAACGCATTGTTTGGAAACCGTCTGCGTGTTGATATCGCCAATATGATCTATGATACTGCAGAAGTCATTGCGGAGAGCAATAAAATGACCCAGGACTACAAAAATTTCGAGTTTGAACTGATCCGTTTCTTCTCGATGAGTGCCCCTATTTCAGAAAAGGAATTTGAAAAGATGAATGCCCTTGAAATTGCGGGAAAAGTCTATAAGGCAGCTTACCAATCCTACCAGGATAAAATGGATCGCAATGCCGAATTGGCATATCCCGTTATAAAACAAGTTTATGAAACCCAGAAGGACAAATACAAGCGTATTTTAGTGCCATTTACGGACGGCATAAAAACCTTAAATGTGGCAACCGATCTTGAAAAAGCTTATGAAACCGAAGGGAAGCAACTGGTCCTGGATTTTGAGAAAAACATCACATTGGCCATTATTGACGATTCCTGGAAAACGCATCTGCGCAAAATGGATGAGCTCAAACAGTCAGTCCAGCTTGCCGTTCACGAACAGAAAGATCCGTTGTTGATCTATAAGTTTGAGGCCTTCGAACTGTTTAAGGCAATGATCGAAAAGGTGAACAAAGATGTGATCTCATTCCTATTCAAAGGAGAACTGCCACAGGAAGAACAACAAAACATCCAAGAAGCAAGAGATGTAAGGCGGAAAGAAAAACTGAGCGAGCAGAAAGAAGAAATCCCAAATATGGATGAACGCTCTGCCCAATCGCGTGCGGCTGGAAACACACAATCCCAGCAGGTTACAGAAACCATCGTACGGGAACGTCCTAAAATAAACCGAAATGATAAAGTAACCATCAAGAATGTTCTGAGCGGTGAAAACAAGACCTTGAAATACAAACAGGCCATTCCATTATTGGACAAAGGAGATTGGGTACTTTTGGATGATTAAAATTGAAATCGCCGATGAGTTTTGAATGGGATAGAAGTCTTTTTTATCCCATTTTTTTAATCAATTATATTTTAGGGATAAATAACCAACCAATGGATTTCCATTCACAAATATCCGAAAACAAAAAAGCCGTTCAACAAATTGTCGAACGGCCTTTATACTCGTAGCGAAGACGGGAATTGAACCCGTGACCTCAGGGTTATGAATCCTGCGCTCTA
>CAZMDY010000054.1:0-1886 GCA_964565295.1 uncultured Aequorivita sp.
AATCGTCGTTACTTCCACCACCCACATTCCCTCCTTGGAATCGCTCGGGGAAATTAATGCCCTGATCGGATTCCCAAATCTCGATTATATCTCTTCGGAAAAAACAAGGGCCAAGATCGCAAAGGGAACAATAATGGAATTGGGCAAAAACGAGGATCTAAACACGGAAATCCTTTTGGATTTGGCTCCCGATGCCTTGGTCGGTTTTGCGGTTGATGGAAAAAACGGCACCTATTTAACACTTCAAAAGGCAGGCATTCCGGTTTTGTACAATTCAGATTGGACCGAAACCTCCCCGTTGGGAAAAGCGGAATGGATCAAGTTTTTCGGTGCCCTGTTCAATAAGGAAAAACTTGCCGATAGCATCTTTTCAAATGTTGAATCGGCATATCTGTCGGCCAAGGAAATCGCATCTACTGCCAAGGAAAAACCGACGGTAATCAGTGGCGCAATGTTTAGGGATATTTGGTATATGCCTGAGGGAGATAGTTGGGGCGCCCAGTTTATTCGGGACGCAAATGGCGATTATCTCTGGAAGGATTCAAAAGGTACGGGGAGTGTTTCTTTAAATCTGGAAACCGTTTTGGAAAAAGGTCATAATGCGGAAGTTTGGATAGGCCCTGGACAATTTACCAAACTGGATGAACTGGAAAACTCAAGCCAGGTTTATACTCAATTTACGGCCTTCAAAAATGGCGAGGTATATTCCTACAATTTGAAAAAAGGCGAAAAAGGCGGATCGCTATATTTTGAACTCGCCCCAAACAGGCCAGATCTGGTTTTGAAGGATATGATAAAAATCCTTCATCCCGAACTGCTTTCCGAACACACCCTTTTCTTTTTCAGCAAACTCGAATAATGCAAACCGCACAGACATACCGACTTCACTTTCTCCTATTGATCTTGGGGCTTGTTGTTGCGTTTTTCATAAACCTGAGCATCGGCTCGGTTTCCATTCCGTTGGATGAAATTGTATCGGTATTTCTCGGAAATGGCGCCAGTAAGGAAACGTGGCGATACATTTTAATGGACTACCGATTGCCAAAAGCGATCACGGCCATGCTCGCTGGAGGAGGTTTGGCCATCTCAGGATTGTTGATGCAAACGCTTTTCAGAAATCCTCTTGCGGGACCTTTCGTTTTGGGGCTTAGCAGTGGCGCGAGTTTGGGCGTGGCCGTTCTTATTTTGGGTGCAAGTGCCTTTGGCGGTTTTTTCGGAACGCTTTTATTAAGTCAATGGAGTCTCGTAATTGCCGCAGGTCTCGGAAGTTTTCTAGTGCTATTGGCTGTTTTGGCCGTGACATTCAGAATTAAGGACACCATGGCAATTTTGATTATCGGCCTGATGTTCGGCAGCGCAACCACGGCAATAGTCTCGGTTCTCTCCTATTTTAGTAATGCCGATCAATTGCAACAATATATTTTCTGGTCCTTCGGAAGTTTGGGAAACCAATCTTGGCAAGGCGTTTCAATTTTAAGTCTTTGTTTTTTAACCGGCTTGCTGTTGAGTCTTTTCAGTAGCAAATCTTTGAACTCTCTTTTGTTAGGAGAAAATTATGCGAAAAGTATGGGTCTTCAAATTAAGAGAACCACATTCATAATAATCCTCGCCACGAGTATTCTTGCAGGGGGAATCACCGCTTTTGTCGGTCCAATCGCTTTTGTTGGCTTGGCAGTTCCGCATTTGGTACGCCAATTTTTCACGACTGCAAACCATCTTGTGTTATTGCCCGCGGTTTTGGTTTGCGGCAGTTTATTGATGCTGGTCTGCGACACAATTGCCCAGATGCCTTTTAGTGCGTTTACACTTCCGATAAACGCCATAACGTCCTTGGTGGGTGCTCCTGTGGTTATCTGGCTGTTGGTGCGAAAACGAAAACTTTTCTT
>CAZMDY010000054.1:1986-12080 GCA_964565295.1 uncultured Aequorivita sp.
ACCACCCATTTGGATCTGTACCATCGGGCCTATGTTCTAAAATTATTGAAAAACCTTGCTTCGGAAACGGGAAAAACCATTTTGTTTTCTACTCATGAGATCGATCTGGCCATTCAACTTGCCGATCAAATCATTATAATGTCGGGGGAAAAAACATATTTTGACGAACCTTGTAACTTGATTGTCCAAGGAAGATTTGAAATGCTGTTTCCCAAGAAAACAATCGCTTTTGACGCCGATACAGGTCGGTTCACCATAAGAAAATAAAGTATATTTACTTCCAAAAACATCATTGACATGAACGAAACGATTCTTATCATAGCGCTGATACCCATATTTCTATTCATAGGATTCCTTATTGGACTTTACTTCACCAAACTGAAACAACGTTCTGAAACTGTAACCTTGGAAGAACGGATAAAAATTCAAATGCTGCAAGAGGAAAAACTGAATGATATACACGAAAGCTTAAAACTTCAACATGAAGAGCTCCGGAATGAAAAAGAACAACTGCAGATCCAGCTTTCCCGACAGCATGCCGAGTATGAAGCTTTGGACTCACAACTGCAAACGGAGAAAGAACGATTTAAAAGTTTTGAAACGGATTTTAAGGACAAATTTGAAAACTTGGCACACAAAATAATGGTCGATAAAACCGAAAAGTTTACGATGGCCAATAAGGAAAACATTGAAAACATCCTGAAACCTTTAAATGAAAAAATAAAAGATTTTGAGGAGAAAGTCGGTAAAAACAATACTGATTTTATCCGGACCCATGCCGAACTTGGAAAGCAACTTCAGTTCCTTAACGAGCAGAATATCAAAATAAGCCAAGAAGCCGATAACCTTACCAAAGCGTTAAAAGGTGATTCAAAAATCCAAGGAAATTGGGGCGAAATGATCCTTTCCCGGGTTTTGGAAGAATCAGGATTGGAAAAAGGGCGCGAATACACGATCCAGGACAGCCACGAAAATCCAGACGGCGGAAGATTGCAAACCGATGTCATTATCCATCTGCCCGATGGAAAAAAAATGTTGATTGACAGTAAGGTATCACTGACGGATTTTGAAAGATATGTTTCCGAGGAAGATGAAAATTTAAAAAATATGCATCTAAAAAAGCATATAGATTCCGTAAAAAGGCACATCCTCACGCTCAGCGAAAAAAAATATTATCATGCTATCAATGAGAGTCCGGATACCATTTTTATGTTCGTACCGATTGAACCGGCATTTGCAATTGCAGTTGCACATCAAAAAAATCTATATCAAGAAGCCTTCAAGAGAAAAGTGATGATCGTGACCCCTTCCACCCTTTTGGCCGCCTTGCGATTGGTGGAGAATCTTTGGGAAAATGACAATCAAAAGAAAAACACTCTTGAAATAGCCACAGAGGCCGGCCGACTATACGACTCCTTTGTCAGTTTATTGGATGAACTTAACAAAATAAAACGACAGTTCGCTACGGTCCAAGGCTCATTTGACACTGCATTGATAAAACTGGAAGGCCGAGGAAATTTAGTTAGAAGAGTGGAGAAACTAAGAAAACTCGGCGCAATTACCAGTAAATCCATCGATCCCAAACTATTGAAAAATAATGATCAAAACACTCTTGGCGAGAGTTGATAACCGTTGTTGGATTTTGGAAAATATAACGGTCGAGTTTTGGGATTAAGCTCTTCATTATGGGGCGGAAGACAAACCTCCTACTTCCAAAAACATTCCCAATTAATGGTGAATAGTACGACTTTTGTCTAACTTTGGGCTGTGAACTTTTAAAAAATTCCATTATGAAAAATATATTTCTCTTTTTGACATTCACATCTGCTATTCTTTTCACTTCCTGTGAAGGAGATCCAGGGCCTCCAGGTCCAGCAGGAGGATTATTATATGCTGAAGTTTTTGAAGTCTCAGTCAATAATTACCAGTACGATCCACAGTTCAATCAGTTGTATTCCCAGCTGTATGGGTTTCCTGTTACCGTCTATGAAAGTGATGCTGTCCTGGCCTATCGTTTGTCGGGAACTGACAACACGATAAGCCCACCGGCAGACATCTGGACCCAATTGCCTCAAAGTGTTTTTTATAAATACGGCACGCGCGATTTTTTCCAATATAATTTCAACCACAGTTTTATAGACCTACAGTTTACCATTGAAGGAAATTTTCCCCTTCAGAACATTGATGTAAGTGATGCCACAAACCAAATTTTTAGGGTTGTCGTAGTGCCTTCTGAATATGCAAACACCAATCTTTCTATGGAAGATCTAATGCAAATGGTCCAAAATGGTAATGGAGAATTCCGTAGAATAGAATAATAGCGGTGCTTAAGGGTTTTGGAAAAGCTGGGGACAATGGTCCGTAAAGTACATTTTATGACAATGAAATAGATGTCGGCACACAGAAAAAATCCCACTGTCTTAATCTTAATAAAATTGAAAAATGAAAACTCCAAATAATTATCCAGTAAACAAATCAGAAGCGGAATGGAGGGAGCTTTTGGATGAGAAACGCTACCATATCCTTCGTGAAAAAGGAACCGAATATCCAAGGACCGGGGAATACAATCTCCATTTTGAAAATGGGATTTATGTGTGTGGTGCCTGCCACAGCCCATTGTTCAAGAGCGACCAAAAGTTTGAAAGCAACTGCGGTTGGCCTTCTTTTGACGATGCGCTTGAAGGCGCCGTTGAGTTTATAAAAGACACCTCCCACGGAATGATACGAACTGAAACACTTTGCGCCAATTGCGGCAGCCACCTCGGCCATATCTTTGATGATGGCCCTACAGAAACCGGCCAGCGATATTGCATCAATTCGCTTTCACTGGAATTCAAAAAGAAATAGAGTAAGCTGAGTTTGCCACAAATAGCACATTTTTTTCACATCTAATACGAATATATTTTTACTACGACTGCATGAATATCCATTGTGGAAAATGTATATTGATTCAGGAATACGTGGCGTCCTGTTTTGTATTCGATGTCAATTTCAATTTGGATTTTGACTTTTATCCCTATGTATTTCGTAAATTCGTAACCTCAATTATTATACATAAAATTAAGACATGAGCAAATTCGACGTAATAGTTTTAGGAAGCGGCCCAGGTGGCTATGTTGCTGCAATCAGAGCCTCCCAATTGGGCCTAAAGACCGCGATCATTGAAAAGGAAAACCTCGGTGGGGTTTGTTTAAACTGGGGTTGCATCCCAACCAAAGCGCTTTTGAAAAGCGCACAGGTTTTTGACTACCTGAAACACGCCGATAGTTACGGACTTACCATTAAGGAGTTTGATAAGGATTTCGGAAAAGTGGTTGACAGAAGCCGCAATGTGGCCGAAGGAATGAGCAAAGGCGTGCAATTCTTGATGAAGAAAAACAAAATTGAAGTTATTGAAGGCCTTGGGAAATTAAAGCCCGGCAAAAAAGTGGATGTTGACGGAAAGGAATATTCCGCAGACCATATAATCATTGCAACGGGTGCACGTTCCCGCGAATTGCCAAACCTGAAGCAGGACGGCAAAAAAGTCATCGGCTATCGCGAGGCAATGACCCTTAAAAAACAACCAAAAAGCATGATCGTCGTGGGCAGCGGCGCCATTGGTTCTGAATTTGCACATTTTTACAACTCCATGGGAACAGAGGTCACCATTGTAGAATTCCTGCCAAATCTAGTTCCTTTGGAAGATGAGGACGTTTCAAAACAATTTGAGCGTTCCTTCAAAAAAGCCGGAATTAAAGTAATGACCAATTCCTCTGTAGAAAAATTGGACACTTCGGGAAGCACAGTTAAAGCGACAGTGAAAACCAAAAAAGGCGAGGAAACCTTAGAGGCGGAAATTGTTCTTTCCGCTGTTGGAATCATTTCAAATCTTGAAAATATAGGCTTGGAAGATGTAGGTATAATCACAGGAAAAGGAAAAATTACTGTCAACGAATTTTATCAAACCAACATCCCTGGTTATTATGCCATTGGCGATGTAGTTTCTGGTCCAGCCTTGGCGCACGTGGCTTCCGCAGAAGGAATTACTTGTGTTGAAAAAATTGCTGGTCTGAACGTGGAACCAATAGACTACGGTAATATTCCGGGCTGTACGTATGCCTCACCCGAAATTGCAAGTGTGGGAATGACCGAAAAACAAGCCAAAGAAGCTGGATACGAACTTAAAGTTGGAAAATTCCCCTTCTCCGCAAGCGGAAAAGCAAGCGCCTCGGGTGAAAAAGACGGATTTGTTAAGGTTATCTTCGACGCAAAATACGGGGAATGGCTGGGCTGCCACATGATCGGTGCCGGAGTTACCGATATGATCGCCGAAGCAGTATTGGGAAGAAAACTGGAAACCACAGGATATGAAGTCTTAAAGACCATTCACCCCCACCCTACTATGAGCGAAGCGGTAATGGAAGCTGTTGCTGATGCTTATGGGGAAGTGATCCATTTGTAAATTAGAATAATTAGAGGTCGAGATGTGAAAATCTCAAATCTTGTAATATTAAAAAAACCGCAAATTTGCGGTTTTTTTTCATCCAATACCTATCACTCAATACTAATGCTTTTCCAAAAAACTAAGGAGTGCCAGTTCATAGCCTTGTAGGCCGAAGCCGATGATAACTCCTTTGGCATTGGGTGAAACAAAGCTTTGATGTCTAAATTCCTCTCGGGAAAACGTATTGGAAATGTGGACTTCCACCACCGGAGTTTTAATTCCTCTTACGGCATCGGCAATTCCAACGGAAGTGTGGGTGTAGGCGGCGGGATTTAAAATAATTCCATCACAATTCTGGGCAGATTCTTGGATCTTATCTATCAACTCCCCTTCTATATTGGATTGAAAATATAAAAGTTGAATTTTTGGAAACTTCTTTTGCAGCGCTTCAAAAAAATCGATGAAACTCTGGTTTCCATAAATATCATTTTCCCTTCTGCCGAGAAGATTGAGATTGGGACCATTTATGATGTTGATTTTCATAGGATAAAACATTAGCAAGCAACACGTTTTTGTGAGCAATTCAGGCCTTGGAACGAAATTTCTGGAGCCATCGGCCGCAAAAATAAGAAATAAACCGGCCTTGCTAAAAATATGCACTAAAACATAAAAGAAAGATAAAGGATTTGACCATAAAAAACAGAAACTTAGATATCTACTGTTTATTTATAAATCATAGCGCGGGACATATATTAGAAAGTATATCCGGTGGAAATCTGGAATACATTGCTCTGGTTTTTGTGGTCGTAACCAGCCCTGTCATTGATATCCATCAAGCCGGCATTAAAACGTAAGGAAAAAAAGATTCCCATAGGCAAACGATAGGACGCCCCGATGGCAACGGCGGCATCAAAACTTTTAAAGTTGTTTTTCTCATCGGAATCCTCGCCTTCTTCATAGGTATAGCCATCCCTCTTTGCTGAGAGCAAGACTCCAAAAGACGGGCCTGCTTCCACGCTAAGTCCTTCAGTAATATAGTATTTTGCGAGGATCGGCACTCGGATATAATTTAATTTCAACTCATAACTCTGTCCAAAGAGAATACTATAGTCGGCTCCTTCGGAAGAATAAAGCACTTCGGGCTGTAAGGCAAATTTTTCCGATAAAGGGATCTCGACCAGGCCGCCAATATGCATATCGACTCTTGCACCCAAATTCAGACTGAGATTTCCATCTTCAGAATCGCCCCCGAGAAAGGCATAGTTCGCTCCCGCCTTGAACCCAAAACGGACCTCTTGAGAGTGGACAATTGTGGAAACCATAGTCAGTGCTACAAAAAACAGTAGTTTTTTCATAATTGAGAGGTTATTGTTAGCGAATAAAGATAGAACTTTTTAAACAAACCGCCGATGTTTTTGAAAAACGTTAGATTGCTCTGTCTTATATCTACATTAAGGAAACTTCCCAAAGCAAGAAGAATAGGTTTTAATTCCTGCAGAAATCCAAAACCCTTCGTTCGCATCGAGAAAACGTAATTTACTATATAACCTAAAATAAAAAAGTTGCCTCCGATTTGGAGGCAACTGTATAATAATAAATTTTGGCAATTCTTAGAATGAAAGTTCTACTCCCAGATTCAAAGAACTGAAAGTAGAAGTTGTGGATACGGAATATCCGGCCACTGTAGCGGTATTCTTAGACGATATTCCTGAATAAGATAATACCGCCGCTATAGAACCAAAATTATATCCGGCCTTTGGTCGGTAGAAAAAACCACCATCATTCCCATCCGGTGCCAATCCAATTCCATACCCTAAGTCAGCTCCAAAAAAGAAATCGTCCAGTTGGAAACGGGCTGAAGCTGCTATCGGAAGAAACATAGCATCATCCGTTTCATAGGAAATGCCAAAAGGACCATCTTGGTCTTTTCCCATATAATAAAGCAAACTGGCTTGAGGCCCTACAAAGAAGGATTCATTTATTTCAAAGAAATATGTGAAATTTCCCCCAATTCCAAAACCGTAACCGTCTTTGACATCGCCCATAGGCAACATCAGATCCACCCCGGCTTTCATTTGCTGAGCCTGCGCTGTAGAGAATGTGAATATTGCGAATGCCGCAACGAGTAATACTTTTTTCATAATATAATTGTTTAAAGTTAGTAATACAAATTAAAAGGTAATTGCAACGATAACCAAACAGAACAACAAAATCTTGTCAACAACTTCTTAACAAAAAAAATCACAAAATACTCAGCCAATTTTTGAAATGACCAAATAGATTACAGCATTCCATAAGAAACAAAAAAAATGAATTATGTTTTCAAGGGTACGTCAGCAATACATAGGTCGCTTAGGTAAATTCTACTACTGCGATGGTGTCTGAATCTGTTTTGTTTTTATAGAAATGAATATCCAAGCGCCAAGGAATACACGCTGTTCTTGCCCTCTTGAGCTCCTTCGATTATATTTGATACACCAAAATTATAACGGGCATCAAACCTAAAACCGAGAAAATCATACCCGAAACCAACAATACCACTAATATCGGAATCCTTAACTCTCGAATCCGCCAACTGGCCAGGAAGGTTTGAAATATTGTCATCCACTACAAAACCAAACTGCGGGCCTGCTTGAATATTTAGGCCTTTGACCAAATAGAACTTGGCAACTATGGGTACATTTACATAGTTCAATTTGAATTCGGTGCGCTGAAGTTTTGCACCTTGTTGGGAATAAAGAATATCTGCTTGGATCCCAAAATTGCCCTTGAATTTTATTCCCCCAAAAATACCAGCTTGAAAACCAGTTTTATTGGAAAATTCCGAAGCATCGGTAAAATTTGAAAAGTTGGCTCCAGCCTTTATCCCAAAATCCACACCTTGGGAAAAAACAGAGGTCCCTGAAAATAGCACAATTGCCACGAGTAATAATTTTTTCATAATTCTTGATTTTATGGTTGAATAATTAGGCGTAAAGGTATAGGTTATCTTTTTTCCAAATTGCCTTTTAGTTTTTTGTTAACAATCGTTTTATTTGTAATATAGCCAAATGAACTGGCAACATGCTCTCAAGGATTATCAGGATTATCTTAGGCTAGAACGTGGCCTCACGGAAAATTCAATCGTCAATTATTCATTGGATATCCGGAAATTGGAAAAGTGGTTGAATCAGAACGAAATAGCAATCTCTCCCATCGCTATTTCCGAAGAGACCGTGCGGCAATTTATTTATGAAATCGCCAAAACGATGAACCCCCGATCCCAGAGTCGAATTATTTCAGGATTGAAAGGCTTCTTTAATTATTTGTTGTTTGAGGATTACCGGAGCACTAATCCCATTGAGTTAATCCAATCCCCCAATTTGGGCAGAAAGCTACCAGACACGTTGTCCTTGGAAGAAATTGACTCCATGATTGGCGCAGTTGATCTAAGTTCCAAACATGGCGAACGGAACCGTGCTATTGTTGAAACACTCTATGGCTGTGGTCTGCGGGTCTCCGAACTTACAAATCTTAAAATTTCAGACTTATTTTTCGATGAAGGATTTATAAAAGTAAGTGGAAAAGGAAACAAGGACCGGTTGGTGCCAATCAGCACCACTACAATAAAATACATTACCATTTACCGAAAAGAGATCCGTGCGCACCAAAAAATAGACCGAGTGGCCAAGGACACCTTGTTTCTGAACCGGCATGGTCGACAACTTACTCGTGCGATGATTTTCACTATAGTAAAACGATTGGCAGAACAAGCTGGAATACGCAAAACCATTAGTCCTCATACATTTCGCCATTCCTTTGCCACCCATCTTTTGGAAAATGGTGCCGATCTACGGGCTATCCAACAAATGCTTGGCCATGAAAGCATTACCACCACAGAGATTTATACACACGTGGACAGAAAACATCTTACAAGCGTAATGAACAAGTTTCATCCCAGGAGAGAACATAAAAAAAACCAGAAACCTTAAAAATGGCTCCTGGTTTTAAATAATTATAGCGCAGACGATCTATTTCGCTATATTAACGGCTCGTGTTTCCCGTATAACTGTTACTTTAACCTGTCCTGGATAGGTCATATCCGTTTGGATTTTTTGGGATATTTCGTAGGAAAGTTGAGAAGCTTTTTCATCACTTACTTTGTCGCTTTCCACCATAACCCGTAGTTCGCGCCCTGCTTGGATTGCATAGGCCTTATTAACTCCTTTAAAACCAAAGGCAATGTCCTCCAAATCCTTAAGTCGTTGGATATAAGAATCCAACACTTGACGTCGTGCGCCTGGGCGAGCCCCACTTATGGCATCGCACACTTGCACAATTGGCGAGAGGAGTCCGGTCATTTCTATTTCATCATGGTGTGCACCGATTGCGTTGCACACTTCTGGTTTTTCACCGTATTTCTCGGCCCATTGCATTCCCAAAAGGGCGTGAGGTATCTCGGTTTCCATTTCAGGTACTTTCCCGATGTCGTGAAGGAGCCCGGCGCGTTTGGCCAATTTGGCATTTAGGCCCAATTCAGCGGCCATCACGCCACACAATCGAGCCACTTCGCGCGAGTGGTGCAACAAATTTTGACCATAACTGGAACGATATTTCATACGGCCAACAGCTTTTATTAGCTCGGGGTGCAATCCATGGATTCCAAGTTCGATCACAGTGCGCTTGCCAACCTCAATAATTTCCTCGTCTATTTGTTTGCTGGTTTTCTGAACAACTTCTTCGATCCGTGCAGGGTGAATTCTTCCATCGGTAACCAATTTATGAAGAGAAAGTCGTGCCACTTCCCTTCTAACCGAGTCAAAACAGGAAAGAATGATTGCTTCAGGAGTGTCATCCACAATGATTTCCACACCCGTAGCAGCTTCCAAGGCGCGGATGTTTCTGCCCTCTCGGCCTATAATCCTTCCTTTGACGTCATCACTCTCTAAATTAAAGACAGAAACGCAGTTCTCAACCGCTTCTTCCGTACCTATCCGCTGAATGGTGTTTATTATAATTTTTTTGGCTTCTTGGTGCGCGGTTAGTTTGGCTTCTTCCAAAGAAGATTGGACGTAGGCCATAGCCTCTGATTTGGCCTCTTCCTTAAGACTTTCCATCAATTGTGCCTTGGCATCCTCGGCTGAAAGGCTTGAAATAACCTCTAATTGTTCAATTTGGCTACGGTGCAATCTATCGACCTCTTGCTGGCGTTTATCAACAATTTCCAATCGTTCTTGGTAATCCTTGTTTTTCCTTTCCAGATCCGCACTAAGTTTCTTGTTTTTTGAGAGTTCGCTGGAAACTTGCGATTCCTTATCGCGTACTCTTTTCTCGGTTTCAGAAATCTTTTTGTCCCTATTTAGGATAACTTTTTCATGTTCCGACTTAAGTTCGAGGAACTTTTCCTTTGCTTGTAGGATTTTGTCTTTTTTCAGATTTTCGGCTTCCGCTTTTGCGTCCTTCACTATTGAAGCGGCGGTGTTTTTAGCCTCTTTTATCGCATTGGAGGCGGTGTTTCGTTCAATGAGCTTGGCAATAAAAAATCCGATTGCCAGCCCCACTATTGCAAATACTATTTCGTATAATCCCATTTTTCGTTTTCGTTTGTCAATAAAAAAAGCCTACATCAATAGTGTCAATTTGAATAAAACTCCTTAAAAACAAGTTTAGGGTTAACAAGCTGGTCAAG
>CAZMDY010000055.1:0-9225 GCA_964565295.1 uncultured Aequorivita sp.
ATAGGTATTTTAGGGCAGTCAAAACCAAGGTTCACCCGTGTTTACTCCCTATATAAAGCATAGATACTCCCTATATATAAAGCATAGATGCTCCATATATAACTGTAAAAGCAAGTTTTCATCGGACGGTAGTGTTTCCAAATTACTTTTGTACGACTAAGACGTAAAACAATATAACGAGTGGAACTAAAAAACGGACAACGTCTGTTTCAGTATTTTAAGAATATCTTATAATTTTATAATCGCATTTTAACTTTAATAAAGTGTAATTTTCAAAAATAATTAAATCTAAAAAAGATAACTATGAGAAGAATATTGATTATTTGTGCGCTTGCGGCTTTTACTTCTGGGTTTGCCCAGAAAAACACAAACACAAAAAAGGAAACTGTCACCACTAAGACGGCAGTAAAAGACAATAAAGGAACCGAGGTTTCCAGTAAATCAGTATCAAAAAGTCAAAAGGAAACTATTGCTTTGGAAGCAAACAATCCAAACCAAACCAACCAAACCATGGTCATGAGACCTTCGGAGGTAGACACCGAGGTTACCTATGGCTATGACGGAAACAGGTTTAAGTTCTTGAACCAAAAAGATGAGGAAGGATATAGATTGATGACCGTAAGAGACAACGCTACCCAATCAGAATATGCGGTTATTAAACCTTCTTCCCAAGATGGATATTATATCTTTTCCCAAGACGGTAGGTCATCTTTCGGATATTTTAACGAGGAAGGAAATTTTGTAGTAGAAGGCTATAATCCAAAAACCAAGGCAGTGGAACAACAAATTTATAGAATGCAACTAAATAAAGATAGAAACTAATTGGAACTCCCCTTTTATTTCTAAAACACTTCCTGTGAAATTATAGGAAGTGTTTTTTTTGCCCCTACACTATCTCGATCCTTTTGGAACTTCCCTATTTGCGCCAGTATGGTTACTTTTACCTTTTGGAACGTAATCCATAAATTGCTACATGTGAACAAAGAATCTACGTGGAAGATGCAATCTGGAACATAAAAATGAATTAAATGAAGAACCTCGTTATTGCCAGCACCAGCACTGTGTACAACGGAACCTATTTAGATTATCTCAAAGAGGAAATGGAAGCGCTTTACAAAGATACTGATGAAGTTATTTTTATACCCTATGCCCGGCCCGGTGGTATAACCCACGATGAATACACATCAAAGGCAGCAACAGCTTTTGGGAAAATCGGAAAAAAATTAACGGGCCTACACACATTCGAGGCTCCAGCCCAAGCCATCAAGAGCGCCAAAGGAATATTTACCGGCGGGGGAAACACCTTTGTTTTGGTCAATGATCTCCACCGTTTGGAATTGCTACAACCGCTCCGGGAAGCAATATTTGCAGGATTGCCATATATGGGAACCAGTGCGGGAAGTAATATCTGCGGAATTTCCATGCAGACCACCAATGATATGCCAATTGTTTATCCGCCTTCTTTTAAAACCTTGGGCGTTGTTCCGTTTAATATCAATCCGCATTATTTGGATCCAGACACCAGCAGCGAACACATGGGCGAGACTCGAGCAACAAGAATCGCGGAATTCCATAGCCTAAACACCATTCCAGTGGTCGGTCTTCGTGAAGGAAGCTGGCTCCGGGTAAAAGGTGATGAAATCTCATTAAAAGGAAAATTGACCGCCCGGATTTTTGAACAGGGAAAAACTCCTTATGAAATAGAGCCCGGAACAGTAGAGTTATAAATCTGGGGAGCGACCCAACGTTGAGCTTCGTCGTTTTTCAAAACGACATTTTGAGCGTTTGGGCAATATTTATAAAATCAACCCTATATTAAGAATGGACAGGAAAGAATTCATAAGAATTTCAAGCTTGGCGGGGATCGGCCTCACCACTTTACCCCATCTTTCCTTTATGGCCCATTTTGAAGAATATACCCGGAACCAGTTGATCGGCAAAGGAAATCCAGATATTGTTGGAAGTAGCTATAACTCCCGAATGCACAGGGAAACAAAAATCGCATTGAACCGGATGCAAAAAGAAGCGGCAAAGGATAACATCAAGATAGAGGTTGTTTCGGCCTATAGAAGTTTTCATCGGCAAAAGGAAATTTTTGAAAGAAAGTACAAACAGTTCGTTTCCCAAGGCCATTCCCCAAAAAACGCAATTGAAAAAATCATAGAATATTCCACCATTCCCGGTACTTCCCGACATCATTGGGGCACTGACTTGGATATTATCGACGCAAATGCAAGGCGACCAAAAGATGTATTGCTCCCAGAGAATTTCCACGGAAATGGCCCGTATTGCAAGTTAAAAATGTGGCTGGACATCCATGCTGAAAAATTTGATTTCATTGAAGTCTATACCGACAATGGAAACCGGAAGGGCTTTAAATATGAACCTTGGCATTTTAGTTTCGCCCCAATTTCCATTCCTATGCTCAAAACCTATCAAGAGAAAATCGATGTAATGGAAATGCTTTCCGAAGAAAGACTTTTGGGAAACGAGCATTTTTCCAACGATTTTGTTTCTATGTACATAAATGAGAATATTTTGGATATTAATCCTAAATTGCTTCCCTAAATTTAATTGGACAATATTATCGCATTTAAAATAACCACCACACAAACGCTACCCATGGACAAAAAGGTATTATTAATGATCCTCGATGGATGGGGAATTACTCAAGACCCATCTGTTTCGGCAATCGCCCAGGCAAACACTCCTTTTATCGATTCCCTATATAAAATATATCCCCACGCCCAATTAAGGACCGACGGAATGAACGTTGGACTGCCGGAAGGACAAATGGGAAACAGCGAAGTGGGACATATGAATCTGGGTGCCGGACGGATCGTATATCAGGATCTGGCAAAAATAAATTTGGCGGTAGCAAACGGAACCTTAAAAAATGAACCTGAACTTCAAAAAGCGTTTCATCATGCCAAATCAAATAATAAAAAAATACATTTTATTGGCCTAGTTTCAAATGGAGGTGTGCATTCGCATATTGACCATTTGAAAGGATTGTTGACTGCAGCACAAGAGGAAGGAATTACCGATATGTATGTCCACGCCTTTACCGATGGACGGGATGTTGATCCGCATTCCGGAAAGGGTTTTATTGAAGAATTGCAGAACCATTTGGAAAAAACCGGCGGGAAATTGGCCTCCATTATTGGACGTTACTATGCCATGGATCGCGACAAACGGTGGGAACGGACAAGAAAAGCTTATGATCTTTTACGCTTTGGAACAGGAAAACCATCCCGCAATGCATTGGAAAGTATTGAGGAAAGTTATGCTGCCGGAATCACAGATGAATTTATTGAACCAATTGCCATCACCAATTCCGAAGGAAAACCACTCGCAACCATTAATAAGGATGATGTTGTAATTTTCTTCAATTTTAGGACCGATCGTGGCAGGCAGCTCACTGAAGCTTTAACCCAAAAAGATTTCGAGGCATTTGGGATGAAAGCGCTTCCACTGTATTTTGTTACACTTACAAATTACGATGATTCCTTTTCAAACATTAATATTGTTTACAATAAGGACAATTTGCACCACACGATGGGCGAAGTATTGGAAAGCAACGGTAAAAAACAGATCCGGATTGCGGAAACCGAGAAATATCCCCACGTTACCTTTTTCTTTTCTGGGGGAAGGGAAATTCCCTTTGTGGGCGAAAAACGGATTTTATGCCCCTCGCCCACGGTCGCCACATACGATCTAAAACCAGAAATGAGCGCCTACGACCTTCGTGATATGATTTTGCCAGAAATAGAAAACAAAACCGCCGATTTTATTTGCCTGAACTTTGCCAATCCTGATATGGTGGGTCACACCGGAGTTTTTGAAGCTGCCATCAAAGCCTGTGAAACGGTGGACAAATGTGCAAAAGCAATCGTTGAAAAAGCCATTGAAAGCAACTATACCACTCTTATTATTGCAGATCACGGCAATAGCGAAGTTATGATAAATCCCGACGGATCACCTAATACGGCGCATACTACCAATCCTGTTCCCCTAATTATAGTGGATAATGAAATAACGTTTGTGCGAAGTGGAATCTTAGCTGATATAGCACCAACAATCCTTCACCTGATGGGCATAGAAAAACCTGAAATTATGGATCGAACTTCTTTGGTATAGATTATCTGTCTTTAAAAACACTTCCTTTGTTTGAAGATGTCGCAAGTTTTATTTTAAACAGGATTTAAACGGGGTTTAAACTGGCGGATTTAAAATAATTTCCACCACAATCTATTTTCTGAGGAATAAATACGAAGCGATCAATTGAACAGGCCAAATCGTTATTTAAAAAACGAATCCACAAACTCATATTTATTGAAAACTTGAAGGTCTTCCATTCCTTCGCCCACCCCGATGTATTTCACCGGAATTTGAAATTGGTCGCTAATACCGATCACTACTCCGCCCTTTGCCGTTCCGTCAAGTTTTGTAACGGCCAGGGATGTTACGTCGGTTGCTGCTGTAAAATGTTTTGCCTGTTCAAATGCATTTTGGCCTGTGGAGCCATCGAGGACCAAAAGCACCTCGTGGGGCGCATCGGCAACAACTTTTTGCATTACCCTCTTTATCTTGGTAAGCTCGTTCATCAGGTTGACTTTGTTGTGCAAACGACCTGCGGTATCGATAATGATCACATCGGAATTTTGTGACACGCCGCTTTTCAAAGTATCATAAGCAACGCTGGCCGGATCGCTCCCCATAGCTTGTTTTACAATCGGAACATCAGCTCGGTCGGCCCAAATCTGCAATTGATCTATTGCCGCGGCACGAAAGGTATCCGCTGCTCCAAGTACCACGCTTTTTCCTGCTTTCTTAAATTGAAAGGCCAATTTTCCAATGGTTGTGGTCTTTCCAACGCCATTAACGCCAACGACCATTATGACATACGGTTTTTTACCGGCGGGAACTTCAAATTCAGTTGCATTTCCAGCATCGATCTCACTCAAAAGACCGGCAATTTCTTCCCTAAGGATCCTATTCAGTTCGTCGGTGCCCAAATATTTGTCCTTTGCTACCCGTTCTTCAATCCTGTCGATTATCTTGAGTGTCGTGTTCACACCAACATCACTGGAAACGAGGACTTCCTCCAGGTTATCCAATACATCATCATCAACCTTACTTTTTCCAGCAACGGCTTTGCTCAGCTTATCAAAAAAAGAGCTTTTTGATTTCTCTAATCCCTTATCGAGGGTTTCCTTTTTCTCTTTGGAAAATAGTTTCTTAAATAGGCTCATTATAGATATGAAAGTAATTAATTCTCGATTAAACCCTCAACGGGTTTTCTTTGCAAAAATAGGATTTAATTCTTCGCAACAGATAGATTAAAAATAAAAAGCCGTCAGACACAAAAGTGGGACGGCTTCTTTTTATTAAGAATGATATTTTAATTGGTTCTATTCACCTTAAAAGAAAAGGATGCTGAAAAATCGGATGCTTCAAATCCTTGTCCAAACGCTCTCACTCTCCAATAATATGTTCTTTGGTGCTCAAAGTGATCCTCATTGAAACTAACTCTGGTGTTCCAATAAGGATTATCTTCGTCAACTGTAGTCGTAGCGTCAGATAGAATGTTTGAAAAGTTTGGATCACTGGCAAGCTGAACAAGGTATTGATCTGCATTTTCCACATTCGACCAGACAAATTCATAAAACATATAATCCGATATCTCAATAGTGGAATTATTTGATGGCGTCAACAAGATTGGTGCTGCCAATTGGTTTGCTTGAGCCCCATCATCGTCTTTGCTACACGATAAAAAAAGCAAAGGTGCCATAAAAAGGACAAAGATATTTTTCATTATACCCAGATTTAAAAATTATGGTTATAAAAAAAACCGTCCAGAAAACAGCACGGTTTTAAAATAAATATTTAAATAGCTTGTGTTATTTTTTCAACCAGTCGTTGACCATTTCAGGGGGCATAACGGATTCCTTGAAAAGGTATGCACCAGTCTTTTCAGACTTAACCATTTTAATGGCTTGGGTCAAACGCTTTGAACCTGTTTGTAACGTTGCTACTGATTTCTTTGCCATGTCTTTGTTTTTTTATTTGATATTCTTACATCTGTAAAACGTGGAAATATCGAATTATTTAATCTCTTTGTGAACAGTCATTTTCTTAAGGATTGGGTTGAATTTCTTCAACTCCATCCTGTCTGGAGTGTTCTTTTTGTTTTTTGTGGTTATATATCGTGAAGTTCCTGGTTTTCCAGACTCTTTGTGCTCTGTGCACTCAAGTATCACTTGAACCCTGTTTCCTTTTTTGGCCATTGTAATTGACTTTATTCGTTATAGCAGTTATTTGTTCAAAAAGCCTTTTTCGCGGGCTTCTTTGATGACCGCAGAAATTCCTTTTTTATTGATGTTCTTTATAGCTGAAGCAGATACGCGAAGGGTGATCCATTTGTCTTCTTCAGGGATGTAAAAACGTTTTTTCAACAAATTTACATCAAACTTACGTTTGGTTTTGTTCATTGCGTGCGACACGTTGTTACCAACCATCGCTTTCTTTCCGGTAAGCTCACAAACTCTTGACATTTCCTTAACTGATTTTGTTATTTTTTAAACAGGGTGCAAATTTAAACAAATATATCCTTATGCACAACAAAAGGAAATTAGTTTTTTAAAATTTCTTTGCGCAGCATCTCAAATGCTTTATTCGCGGTTTTCTCTATAACCCGAAAACGATCCTTGCCGAAATTGAACTTTTCAGAGATTACGCCCGACGGCGACGCAATGGCAATGCACACTGTCCCTATCTCGTCATCTCCATCGCCTTTTGTGGGGCCGGCAATTCCCGTTGTTGCTATGGCATAATCGGATTCAAACAAAGCCACACACCTTCTCGCCATGGATTCTGCCACAGGGATGCTGACAACATTATACTTATCTATCAGCTCTTTCGGAACTCCGAGTATTTTGGTTTTTAAACTTGTTTCATAAGGCACAATCCCTCCTTTAAAGAAAGTGGATATGCCCGGATGTTGCGTAACTTCCGAGGCTATCCTCCCTCCAGAACAGCTTTCAGCCACACTGAAAAACTTTTTTTGTGCGCCAAGCAGTTTCCCAATCTGTTCTATCATCGTAGTGTCGTCCTCAAAGCCAATACAAATATCAGACAAAATGCCATGAAGTTTTTCCATCTGTTTGTCCACAGCTTCAATTAATGTTTTTTTATCCGGCCCGGTACAGGACAGTCTAAGTCGGACCTTTCCCAAGGACGGCAAATAGGCCAGTCGGATGTTTTCGGAAAGACTGTTCTCAAAATCCTCCAGCCGCGCGGCGATCGCACTCTCACCCATTCCATAGGTAAGCATGGTTTTATGGTAAATATAGGGCCGATCGAACCGTTTTACTATCCGGGGCAGCACTTCTTCCATCAACAGCCGTTTCATTTCATAGGGAACTCCTGGAAGTGAAACAAAAACAGTGTTGTCCTGTTCCATCCACATGCCCGGCGCGGTTCCGTGGTGGTTCATCAAAATTGTTGATTTGGAAGGCACTCGCGCTTGTTGAAGATTGGTCTGCAACGGTAGGTTCAAGTTGAATTTCTTAAACAACTCATGAATGTTCTCGACTACCTTCACATCTTCTATAAGTTCGTCTTCAAAAAAATCACAGAACGCCTGTTTGGTAATATCGTCTTTAGTGGGGCCAAGACCGCCGGTAATGATCACGAGGTTGGCATTGGTTTTTGCCTCCGCAAAGGATTTCAATATATGTTCGCGGTCGTCTTGAACGGAAGTTATTTGATACACCTTCACTCCGATCCTGTCCAGTTCTTTAGAGATATAGACCGAATTTGTGTCGACAATTTGACCTATAAGAATCTCATCGCCTATGGTGATTATTTCAGCTAACATGTTCTTTTTCTATTTTACAATTACAGAAAACAGTTCTTTTTCTCCAATATATCCAACCAGTTGGTCATTTGGCATCACTTTCCCCACTCCTGCTGGCGTACCTGTAAAGATAATGTCTCCAATTTTCAGTGTAAAGAATTTTGAGATATATTCAATCAAGGAATCGATCTTCCATAACATTTGATTAGAATTGCCTTTTTGGACCACGGTCCCATTGATTTCCAAATGGAATTCAATATTTTCCAAATCGCCAATCTTTTCTTTTTCGATGAATTTCCCGATAAGGGCAGATCCATCAAAGGCCTTGGCTTTTTCCCAGGGAAGGCCGGATTTTTTTAGCTCGGCCTGTAGATCCCTTGCTGTAAAATCTATTCCGAGGCCTATTTCGTCATAATATTTATGGGCAAATTTCCTGTCAATATGCTTCCCAATTTTATTGATCTTCACCAATAATTCGACTTCGTGTTGGATATCATTGGAAAATTCGGGAATGAAAAATGGTTGTTTTTTCAGCAAAACTGCGCTGTCGGGTTTTAAGAACAAAACCGGTTCGGCGGGGATGCTGTTTTTCAATTCTTGAATATGGTCCGAATAGTTTCGACCTACGCAGATTATTTTCATAGAATGGACAAGAGCTATACTTTAGTGTTCAATTTTTGAAGTCTAAGGCGTGTCAATACTTTCTTGGTATATAGAGGAAAATCGGCATTCAGCACCCACCCAAAGTAACCTGCGTCCCTTTCCAAAATATCGGCAACTAAACTGCCTTTGTATTTTCCAAAAGAAAAAATCTCTTCCCCGTCGTTGTTATAACTGATGAAACCTGCAAAGTCGACGTGTTCCTTATGCGAACTGAAGTCAGATAGAAAAGAAATATCGTTTTCCAGCTCTTCATATTTTTTCAACTGTGATTTTAAAACCTCAAAAGTTGCTTCCGTATCGGCTGCGGCACTGTGGGCGTTAATCAAGTCTTTGTCACAATAAAACTTATAAGCAGCCTCCAAGGTCCGCTTTTCCATTTTGTGAAAAATGGTCTGCACATCTACTGATAGTGCTTTTTTCAAGTCAAGGTCCACTTCGGCGCGGAGTAGTTCTTCGGCCAGCAATGGGATATCAAACCGATTGGAATTAAAACCTCCCAAATCACTGTCTTTGAGCAAGGCATATACTTTTGGAACCAGCTCCTTGAAGGTTGGTTCGGAGGCCACCATTTCATTGGTAATTCCATGAATGGCTGAAGCTTCGGCAGGAATGGGCATTTCAGGGTTTACACGCCAAGTGTAACTTTCCTTGTTCCCATTGGGGTAGACTTTTAAAATTGCGATTTCCACAATCCTATCCTT
>CAZMDY010000055.1:9325-11999 GCA_964565295.1 uncultured Aequorivita sp.
CCTTGTTCCCATTGGGGTAGACTTTTAAAATTGCGATTTCCACAATCCTATCCTTCGCAACATTGATACCAGTTGTTTCAAGGTCGAAAAAACAGATCGGTTTTGTTAAGTTGAGTTCCATAGTTTGTTGTAAAAAGTAAAAAATAGCGTTTTATTGCTGTTTTTGGTATTTCAAAATGACAAAAACCGCAAGGTGATGGAATTAATCATAATATGTTTTAATCCTTGAAACCACGTAAACATAAAACGCAAGAACAAAACAGATTACCTAACGGTAATTTAGGGGCATTATCCCCAATAAGTCGATACTAAAGATTATATTTCCCTATTTACATCCCAAGCCTCCAAATAGTCGGCAACTTGTTTAACGAACTGTCCTCCCAAAGCTCCATTAACGACCCTGTGGTCATAGCTGTGCGAAAGAAACATCTTATAGCGGATGCCGATAAAATCACCTTCCGGGGTTTCTATAACTGCAGGCACTTTTCGGATAGCGCCCAAAGCCAGTATCCCAACTTGCGGCTGGTTAATTATTGGAGTTCCCATAATGCTCCCAAAAGTACCGACATTGGTAACGGTATATGTGCCACCTTGGATATCGTCGGGCTTCAATTTATTTTCCCGCGCGCGATTGGCGAGGTCATTTACTGCTTTGGCCATTCCCAAAAGGTTCAATCTATCGGCGTTTTTGATTACCGGTACGATAAGGTTTCCGTCCGCCAATGCAGCTGCCATTCCAAGGTTGATGTTTTTCCTTTTTATTATTTTGTCCCCATCCAACGAAATGTTCATCATTGGAAAATCCTTTAATGCCTTTGCCACTGCTTCCATAAAAATTGGAGTAAACGTAAGATTTTCCCCTTCGCGTTTTGCAAATGTGCCTTTCACTTTATTCCTCCAATTCCAGACATTGGTTACATCACACTCCACGAACGATTGGACGTGGGCAGAGGTCTGAATGCTGTCCGTCATGTGGTTGGCGATGAGCTTGCCCATTCGGGTCATTTCAATTATTTCATCTCCACCATCAACAAAAACGGGAGTTTTGGGCTTGTCCGTTGGTGTGGTCTGGGCCTCTTTTGTCTTTACGCCCTCATCGGCAGCTTGGGGCGTGGACCGGTGTTCCAGATAGTTTAGAATATCATTTTTTGTAACCCTGCCATCTTTGCCCGTTCCTTTAATTCCGTCAAGTTCTTGCTGTGAAATCCCTTCTGTGGAAGCAATGGTCTTAACCAAGGGTGAATAAAATCTGTCCCCTTTGCTTTCCACTGGTGTATGCACTATTTCTTTGGCAGTTTCAATTTGTTTTTCTACTTCCCGAATAGTTTCCGGGGCAGGTTTGGATTCGGCAGTTTCCTCTACTATTGCGCCTTCATTGGCTGAGGTCTCTATTATAGCTATGGTTTGACCTACTTGGACCACATCGTCCACATCAAAAAGTTTTTCAACCAAAACACCATCCACTTCACTGGGAACCTCGCTGTCCACTTTGTCGGTGGCAATTTCCAATACTGCCTCATCGATCTCTATGGTATCGCCCACTTCCTTTAGCCAATTGGTCAACGTTGCCTCTGCAACACTTTCGCCCATTTTGGGCAATTTCAATTCAAATTTTGCCATAACTCTTGATGTACGATTTTTTATTTATGATTAAGATTATCTGTCAGCCTCTTCGGTGCGCTCAAATGTGAAGCATTGCAGTTCGAAGTTCCAAAAATCCCTGCAAAATTAGTTAAAAATTGTTCGTTTTTAGTTTCTAATGTATTAAAAAAGGATTACACCGCCTTTTTCATCACTTTGATCACTGCCTATTATGAAGTTGCAGTCGGGCGGTCGTATTCGGAAAAGATTGTTCCCTCTGCTTAAATTTTTCATCAAATCAAAAATTTCACGATATGGAACATATTCTGCATCAAAAACCATTAGACTGTTTTCAACCGATGTGTCTTGAAGAAACTCTAGCGTTGTTTTTTGAAAAACAAGGCCAGATCCACGGCTAAGCGCCTCTACAAGTTCCTCGTTTTCAGTAAAAAAATAAAAGTTTTGGGGATTGTATTGTGATTTTGGATTCTTATTGGTGGAAATCCGTCTCGTCTTCTTTACAAAAGCAACTCCGGCCGCAACCGCATTCTCCAGAAATGGGCTTTTATTAAAATGTTTTCTGTAGAAAATTGCCATTGCCCCATAAAACCGTTTGAGATACACATCATCCCGCTGGGTGCTTTCACCTTTATAGTGTAGAACGGTGGTACTTCCCAAATAGTGGTTTGTATACCCAGCCTTGGTTATTTTATAGGAAAGGTCGATGTCCTCCCCATACATAAAATAATCTTCGTCAAATCCGCCCACTTGATCGTAGATCGATTTCTTTAAAAGCATAAATGCGCCCACCAAAACATCCACTTCCCCTTTTGATGTTGCTTGCAGTTTGGAATAATATAGTTTGGAAAAACCCGAAAGTTTCATCAGGGAAACTTTGGGTGTGGGCAGGTTCCGTTTGCTCTCCGGAAGGAAACTACCTGTTCCATCCATCAAATAAACACCCAAAGCCCCCATGTTCTTTATATTTTCGGCATAATGGATTGCATTCTCAAACGTGTCTTCCGCCACAGCGGTATCTGGGTTGAGAATACAGAGGTACTCCCCTTTTGCAACAGCCACAGCTTGGTTATTC
>CAZMDY010000056.1:0-11479 GCA_964565295.1 uncultured Aequorivita sp.
GTGAATGTGCGTTTATGAAAATGAACACGCTCCAAAAGCTATATGATTGCCTGTTAAATGAAACTCCACATATAGAGGTTTCTGAGGAAGTTAGGACAAAAGCCATCATCCCAATTGAACGCATGCTTGAATTATCAAAATAATGATAGAGACCAATTTTTTGATTATTGGATCAGGTGCTGCAGGACTGACACTTGCAGTAAAGCTTGCTGCGGAATTTCCAAAGAAAAGCATTACAGTTGTAACCAAATCCTACCAATCGGAATCCAATACCAAATATGCCCAAGGGGGCGTGGCGGCGGTTTTTGACCTGAAAGAAGATTCTTTTCAAAAACATATTGAAGACACGCTCCTTGCTGGAGATGGCTTGTGCGAAAAAGGAGTAGTGGATATGGTAGTTAAGGATGGTCCAATTCGTTTAAGGGAATTGATGGAGTGGGGTGCAAACTTTGACTGTAATGAAAAAGGAGAGTTAACGTTGGGAAAGGAGGGAGGCCATTCAAAATTTAGGGTCATCCATTATAATGACACCACGGGAAACGAGATTGAACGAACCCTATTGGAACGCACCGAGCAATTTAAAAATATCACACTGCTCCCACACCATTTCGCGGTAGATTTAATTACCGAGCATCATTTTCCGGATGTGGACACCGACCAAATTTCGTGTTACGGTGCCTATGTTTTAGACCAGATTTCCGGAAATATCTTTGCCATAAAAGCCTTTTCCATTACACTGGCTTCAGGAGGAATGGGGCAGGTTTATGGACACACAACAAATCCCGCTGTGGCCACAGGAGATGGAATAGCAATGGCCTATCGGGCAAAAGCCAAAATCAAGAATATGGAATTTATACAGTTCCATCCAACCGCACTTTATGACGGGAAAAACCAATCCTCCTTTCTGATTTCCGAAGCATTGCGTGGTTTTGGTGCTTTTCTTCGGAATAAAAAAGGTGAACGGTTCATATTCCGGAATGATAATCGGGGGGAATTGGCGTCCCGCGACATCGTTTCACGAGCTATTGATTCAGAAATAAAGGAATCACAGGAAGATTGTGTCTACTTGGATTGTACCCACCTTGAAATAGAAACACTTAAAAAACAGTTTCCCACCATTTATGAAACCTGTTTGCGTCAAAATATAAATTTGGAAAAGGATTGGATCCCTGTAGTTCCTGCAGCACATTATTTATGTGGAGGAATTGAAGTGGATAAAAACGGAAAGACCTCAATCAACAATCTATTTGCATGTGGGGAATGTGCCTACACAGGGTTGCATGGAGCCAACCGATTGGCGTCCAATTCGCTTTTAGAGGCTTTGGTGTATGCCAACCGCATAGCCGAATACCATAGTAAGAATCCTGATTTTACAACGACTAAAGAAGTTCCGCGATGGAATGACCACGGAATGGCAATTTTGAAAAATGACGAACCACTTCTTCAAATAAGGAAAAAATTGCAATATTTGATGCGCTCCCAAGCAGGCGTTGTCCGAAATTATGGCGGGCTACTAAAAGCTTCGCACGATTTGGAGGTGCTATATGCAGAAATCGAGCAACTTTACCAAAACCACAAGCTCAACACAGGTTTATCAGAATTGCGGAATATGGTGAATGTGGCTCATTTGATAATCCAACAATCGCTTCTCCGCAAGGAAAACAAAGGTGGATATTACAATAGTGATTTAAAGAAAAAAATTAATAAAAGTTATTATGGATGATTTGATTAAAAACTCAGTACAAAAAGCAATGGACTACTCCCAATACAATTTGTTGTTCAAACAATTGGTCGATGAAGGAAGATCCACGGGGGAAGAAACCCAAGAAATGATTGATTATACAAAATTGAACTTTAGCCGGACCAAAAGATTGGACAAAACCGCCCAAATTCCGGAGAAATACATAAATGCCTTTAAAAACAGTTCTGCAAAACAAACGTGGTTGGTGATCAGTGAACCCTGGTGTGGCGATGCGGCGCAAACACTTCCTTTCTTGAACAAGCTTGCACAGCTTTCGGAAAACATTGAATTGAAAGTTTTGCTTCGCGATGAAAATCCAGAATTGATGGACCGGTTTTTAACCAATGGCTCCCGATCCATTCCGATAGTCATAATGCTTGATGAAGAGCTAAATGTGATCCAAACTTTTGGACCACGATCCAAAGCAGCTACAGATTTTGTAAATAACTACAGAACCAAACACGGCGCAATAGACGATGTTTTTAAGGAGATGATCCAAGTGTGGTACAATAATGATAAGGGCATTTCGATCCTCGATGATTTATTGGAATTACAATCCATAAAGGCTTAGGTTAAGCAAGATGTTTTTTTTCCACGGTTAGAGGGAATTCCCTCGGATTTCATAGTAAATGTGGTCGGACTTCAAAATCCGGCCACATTTGTTTTTTCTGATCAATATCATTTCAATATCCTCGCAGATTCCCAATATTTGCATATCAAACTTAAACTAATACCCAAATGGATTTCTTGTTTGGGAAATTGCCATAAATTATGCAAATAGTATCTGCCCAAGAAGCTGTATCGATAGTAAAATCAAACGACCGTGTGTTTTTTCAAGGTGCCGCAATGACCCCCAATCTTTTGATAGACACATTGTGCGAAAGATATACTGAACTTGAAAATGTTGAAATAATCCAAATTCATACCCACGGCGAGGCAAAATATACCACTGCTCCTTACACCAAGGCATTTCGTCTTGCCAGTTGTTTTGTGGGCGACAACGTCAGGAAAGGAGTGGACACTATCCACGGTGACTACATTCCGGTTTTTTTAAGTGAAATACACTGGCTGTTCAGACGCAATATTTTGCCTCTTGATGTTGCGTTTATCCAGGTTTCTCCCCCTGATAAACACGGATATTGTTCTTTGGGGCTTTCCGTTGATGTCACCTTGCCGGCAATCCAAACCGCAAAACATGTGGTCGCACTTATAAACCCCAATGTTCCAAGAACGCACGGTGATGGAATCATCCATATACAAAGCATCGACTTTGGAGTGGAGATCAACGAGCCTATTTATGCGGCCACTTTGGGCGAGCCTTCTGAAATGGAGGCAATAATAGGAAAAAATGTGGCCGAATTGGTGGAAAACGGGGCTACTCTACAAATGGGCATAGGCAATATTCCCAATGCGGTATTGCACAATCTTAAGAATCACCAAAGACTCGGAATCCACACCGAAATGTTCAGCGACGGCATACTTCCCCTTGTTGAAAAAGGAATTATTACCGGTGAGGAAAAACTGATAAAAACGGGAAAGATCGTTACCTGTTTTGCGATGGGCACAAAGAAGCTTTATGATTTTATAGACGACAATCCAAACATTCACTTCAAGGAGGCGGCCTACACAAATGACACCGCTATAATCCGAAGAAATCCGAAGGTAACCGCAATCAACAGCGCCATCGAAATTGATTTGACTGGACAGGTTTGTGCAGACAGTATTGGAATGTACCAATATTCTGGAGTTGGGGGGCAAATGGATTTTATTAGGGGCGCATCGCTTTCAGAAGGCGGGAAGCCCATTATCGCTATGCCTTCGGTCACCAATAAAGGAATTTCAAAAATAACCCCATTCTTGAAGCCCGGCGCAAGTGTAACAACCACGCGCGCCCATGTGCACTATGTTGTAACGGAATATGGAGTGGTCAACCTGTTCGGAAAAGGACTGGAACAGCGGGCAAAGGACCTAATTTCCATTGCCCACCCAGATCATCGGGAAGCGTTGGAAATAGAAGCAAGAAAAAGATTCGACAAATAGGCTAGTTAGAAGCGAATAGGTATTTAATTCCTTTTTTACATAAAAGTATTTTAATACCTTTTTATGTTCTATTGGAATCGCTTAATGTCTATTTTTGGAAAAAAATATAGATTTATGTTTTCGAAAGCTTGTGAATATGGGATCAGAGCCGTTCTTTTTATCGCAAAAGAATCGCTTTCCGATAAAAGACCCAATATAACTGAAATTTCCAAAGCGGTTGACTCCCCAGAACCTTTTACTGCAAAAATCTGCCAACAATTGGCGCGATCGGGGATCATCATCTCACGAAAGGGCCCGAATGGAGGTTTTTACTTGGAAAAAAATTCCGAATTGAAACTTATTGATATCGTTACCGCCATTGACGGCGATTCTATTTTTGTCGGTTGTTGTCTTGGTTTGGCAATCTGCTCGTCAGAACATCCTTGCCCTGTCCATAATCAGTTCGAAGACATCAGAGGAGGCCTAAGAGCTATGTGCGAAAACACCGGCGTAATTCAATTGGCCTTGGATCTTAATGAAGGAGACACATTTCTTCGATTATAATTTACCCAAACCAAACCTTACTCTTCTTGTACCTTCTTGTCAGATTTTCTGAACCTCGTTTTATTGGAATTTTTCATCCCAAGAGATGGCTGTTTTTTTAAAGAATATTTGCGTTTTCCCAAAATCTTCGGGAGTACAAATCACCGAGGAAATTCTTATGAAATCCCATTCCATTTCTGCGAAAATTTATTTCTGACAACTTTATCATAAATAAGATTTTGTTTATCTTTGTTTAAATACCTTCAGAATGTTTTCAAAAGCTTGTCAATATGGAATTAAGGCTTCGGTCTATATAGCCTCTCAGTCGGCTTTGGGTGTCCGTACCAGTTTAAAGGAAATTGCTGCCAAAATAAATTCTCCAGAGGCGTTTACTGCAAAAATCCTGCATGCCCTGGCCAAACAACAAATTTTAACTTCCTTAAAAGGTCCAAACGGTGGTTTTGAAATTCCCACAGAGGAAACAGCAAACATTATGTTGAGCCATATTGTTTTGGCAATTGATGGTGCTTCAATTTATGAAGGGTGCGCCTTGGGCCATCAATCCTGTGATGCAAGCCAACCTTGCCCCATGCACCACAAATTTGTTGGAATAAGAAATGATCTTAAAGATATGTTGGAGAATACAAGTTTACGGGAGATGGCCGACGAATATGTTCTTGAAGAAACCTACTTAAAACGCTAAAAATTGATATGCTGGAAACGGCTGATCCAATAAATAAGATCGAAAATCAATAATTATGGAAATCCATTCAAAAACAGCTATAGTTACGGGCGCAAGTGGCGGTTTGGGAAAGTCAATCTCAAAAGCTCTGCTCGACGAAGGCGCAAAAGTTTATGGAGTAGCCCGAAACCGTGATTCCCTAAACCAATTGCATCAAGAATTGGGGAATAATTTTATTCCAGTTCCCTTGGATATTTCGCAAATGGCAACTGTCGAAAAATGGGTGCTGAACACGTTTTCTGATAATTCGGCTCCTGATATTTTGATCAACAATGCCGGGGTCGGTTCTTTTGGAAAAATAGATGAAATGCCTATTGAAGCATGGACCAATATGCTCAACACCAATCTCACTGGAGTCTACGCAATAACATCAAGCGTGGTGAAATTTATGAAAGTGAAGAAAGGACCTTCGCATATAATAAACATTGGATCCATTCTGGGAATTACCACGCGGTCGGAAGGCGCGGCATATTCGGCTACCAAATATGGCATAAATGGTTTTAATGAAGCACTCTCCAAGGAATTGAGAAACTATAATATCAAGGTAAGTTGTTTGAACCCAGGCTCCATTGAAACGGATTTTTTTAAAAGCTCGGGAATTGAATCACATCGGAATATGTTGCAGCCCAGAGATATCGCGGCCACTTTGGTTCATGTGTTAAAAACTCCTGACAACTTATTGATCAGTGATATGACAATCAGACCCTTGAACCCCAAGGAACCAGATTGACAAAGGAACTAATAGGCTAAGCACTCATGAGTTTTTTTAGACGATTATTTTGTTTTTCGAAAAAGAAGGAGAGAAAAGCGGAAACGGTTCAAGAACCTATTGATTTTCAGAATTGTCCTTTTTGTTGGGGATATCAGGAATTCGGCTCGGAGACAAGGACCATTTCTGAGGACAAACAAATAAATGTAAAAAACCATCGAGACAAAAATGTCAAAGTGGGAAAATTTATGGTGGAACATGTAGATGGCTTCAAAAATAAAAAAAGGATCATAAAGCGCTGTCCTAAATGCGGCGGGAAACGAATTAATTACAGAGAAAACCAATAACAAAATATGAAAACCGAAAAAAAACCTATAAAACGACATAAAGCCCTTCAGCCGCTGAGCAGACAGCATCATTTTGGACTGCTTTTTGGATGGAAAATTCGAAAAGGATTCAGTAAGAATATTTCTCCGGAACGAATGATGAAGTTTGCGAGCTGGTTCTATATAAATGAAATTAAACCCCATTTCAGCGATGAAGAAAAATACCTTTTTCCCATCCTGGAACCAGGGAATGAATTGGTGGAACGTGCACTAAAAGAACACAGAAGGATAAGACGTCTTTTTCTGGACACTAAAAATCCGGAAAGAGCACTTCATAGATTGGAAGAAGAATTGGAAAGTCATATCCGGTTCGAGGAGCGTGTGCTTTTCAATGAAATCCAGAATGTGGCAACACCTGAAGAACTTGACAAGATAGAGGATATCCATTCCAATTTGGAAAAAACTCCTGATTACGAAGATCCATTTTGGGATGAATAACTTAATAAATAGGACCATTTATGTTCGGCAAAATAATTTCTGACAAAAATGTCATAATATGATTTAGGTCATAAAAAGTTGATCTTGAATATCGGACATTTGCATCTCAATAATAGAATAGTCAAACATTAAAAAACAATTCAAATGAATGCACTTCAAGAAAGAACAGTAGCCGAGGTGGTTACAGAAAACATAAAAACCGCCGACATCTTTAAAAAACATGGTATTGATTTTTGCTGTGGCGGCGGGGTAAGTATTAAACGCGCTTGTGAAAAAGCGAACATCGATCCAGAACTATTGGAAGCAGAGCTTCGAAATTTAGAGGTTGCCCCAGACCGTGCTTTTGATTACAACCGTTGGAAATTGGATTTCTTGACAGACCACATTATTAATGTCCACCATCAATATGTAGAGGAAAGCAGCCCGCTGTTATTACAATATGCAAAACGGGTGAACCACGTTCATGGCAGCCATTATACCGAATTGGCCGAAATTGAAGAATTGGTGTCCAAAGTTGTGCAAGCCATGGCGGCCCATCAACGAAAAGAGGAGCTGATCCTTTTCCCCTTTATAAAAAAATTGGTACAAGCACAAACAGAAGGAACTCCCGTTCCTGAAACTCATTTTGGAAGTGTGGAAAATCCAATCCACATGATGGAAGAGGAGCACGATGAAGCCGGAGACCTGATGAAACGCATTTCTGAACTGAGCAATGGATTCACTCCACCACAAGGAGCTTGCAATACGTACAGAGCATTTTTCGCCAAACTGGAGGAATTTGAAGATGACCTTCACCAACATATTCATTTGGAAAACAACATTCTTTTCCCCAAGGCATTGAATCTTGAAAAAACATTAAAGAAAGATTAATTGTTGATCCATAAGTACCATAATTTTTTATTTACATTTTGATTGGTTTTTAGCAGCCCGGAAGTAGTGCAGGTTTAATTGTGCCTCTCCGGGTTGTTTTTTTAATTTTGAACGGTGCTGGACCTGAAAAAACATATTAAAGTTGCAGTTTTTTATTTTTTGCTCGTTGCACTGTTGGGGGTCGCCCTACGTTTTTATGTGGTAACCCCGCTTCCGTTCAATTATAAATTCGTGCTCCATGCGCATTCCCACACCGCTTTATTGGGCTGGATATACATAGGTTTAACCACCTTAATCTACAAAGTTTTTATACAAAAGGCGGAAAAACCAAAGCTGTACAAACGTATTTTTTATTTTACCAACATTAGCATCATCGGAATGTTATTGACGTTTCCCTTCCAGGGATATGCCTTGTATTCAATCATCTTTTCCACTTCGTTTCTTTTTGCGTCCTATTGGTTTGCGTGGTTTTGTTTTAAGTATGTTCCTGAAGAGTTTAAAAAGCGTTTTTCATGGCGAGTACTACGGGCATCGTTGTGGTATTTGGTGCTTTCGAGTATTGGACCTTGGGCCATTGGAGGAGTAATGTCTACCTTGGGACCGGAATCAATATGGTATAAAACTTCAATATATTTCTATCTACATTTTCAGTATAATGGATGGTTTGTATTGGCGCTGTTGGGATTGTTGTTTTTTTTCCTAGAAGAAAAGGGGATTCGATTCAATTCGAAACAATTGAAATCTTTTTTGATTGTATTGAATTCAGGGATTATTCTTAGCTTATTTCTTTCCGTACTCTGGTTTAAACCGCCAATGGTTTTTTACATCCTCGGCGGAATCGGTGCAATAGCGCAAATTTTGGCCTTTCACGACTTGTACTGGATAGTCAAGGAGCACTTAAGCACAATAAAAAAGGAAATTGGAAACCAATCTTGGATCCTTTTTAAACTCGCTGGCTTTCTGATGGCCGCAAAACTTGCAATGCAACTTCTATCGGCCCTCCCTTATTGGGCGAACCTGGTCTTTGTGCTGAAGGATTTTGTAATCGGTTACCTACATCTCGTTTTACTGGGAATTGTGGTTCCTTCAATGTTGGTATTCTTAAAACTTTTCAAACTTATCCGTTTGCCGAGAAGTTTCGTTTGGCTTTTTCTCTTTGCATTTTGCACCACTGAAATTCTTATTTTCTATAAGGCGATAGCCTTCTGGCTCGGATGGGTCTTTTTTGCCGATTATTATTTGTATCTCGCTGTTCTCAGTTGTTTTTTCCCCATCGCAATTGGATTTTTGTTTTTTGGCAACGGAATTTCGACTTCTAATAAAAAGTGCATTCCTCAATAATTTTTTTCATTTCGTAATTATACGACCTCCGTCAACCTGATTTTTATCATTGTCTTAAAATCGGCTTATATCCATTTTTGTATTCAATTTAAACAATTCATTTTTATGGCCAACTGTTTTCATTGTGGGGAATCGTGTCTTGATGTCGAAATCAGACATGATGAAAAATCCTTCTGTTGCGCAGGTTGCAAGATGGTCTATGAAATTTTACACGAAAATGAACTCGGTTATTACTACGATATTCAAGCAACTCCGGGTATTTCTCCCAATGAAATTGCGGGTAAATATAATTTTCTGGACAACGAAGCCATCGTTGAGAAATTACTGGAATTCAATGATGGCAAAACCCAGATAGTTTCTTTTTTGATTCCTTCCATACATTGCAGCAGTTGTATATGGATTCTTGAAAATTTGGATAAGTTAAATCCGGAAGTAAAAGCTTCCCAAGTTAATTTTCCTGAAAAAACCGTTCGGATTAGCTTTTCGCCATCTAAAAATTCCTTGAAAAACTTAGTTGTCCTTTTGGGCAGGATTGGATATGAACCTTATATTTCACTCGACGATTCGGAAAAAAAGAAAAAAAATGTAGATCGAAGTCTTATATATAAACTTGCAATCGCAGGTTTTGCTTTTGGAAATGTGATGTTCTTATCGCTTCCGGAATATTTTGAGGAAACTGATTTTTGGTTAGACCAATTTAAACCATTTTTTAGGTGGTTGATGTTTGCTTTTTCGCTCCCGGTAGTTTTCTATTCCGCCAGCGGCTATTTTATTTCTGCATATAAAGGCTTGCGCTCAAAAATATTGAATATTGATATTCCCATTGCCCTGGGGATTGCCGCACTTTTTGTCCGTAGCACCCTCGACATTGTTATGGATTGGGGCACTGGTTTTTTCGACAGTTTAACGGGTCTATTATTTTTTCTTTTGCTGGGTAAGTTTTTTCAGCAACGGACCTATTCCTACCTTTCGTTTGAACGCGATTATAAATCTTATTTCCCAATTGCTGTAACGCGCCTTTCAAAAGATTCCTACGGAAAGACAATAGAGGAACAGGCCGAGGTTTATACTGTAAAAAAGGGAGATAGATTACTTGTTCGCAACAATGAGATTTTGCCAGTAGATGCAATATTGATTAAAGGAAATGCGCTGATTGATTACAGTTTCGTAACGGGCGAAGCAGAACCGATTGCAAAAAAAAGTGGCGATAAACTTTTTGCCGGCGGAAAACAGCAAGCAGGAATTTTGGAGGTGGAAGTTTTAAAGCCCGTATCGCAAAGCTATTTGACCCAGCTCTGGAGCAACGATTTGTTCAGTAAAGGAAAACAGAGCACTTTCCAATCGCTGACCGATGGGATTAGCAAGCGATTTACCATTACCATACTTCTTATAGCTTTGATTTCTACGGCTTTTTGGATGATTGTTGACCCGACCAAAGCATTTCAAGTTTTTACAGCAGTTTTGATTGTGGCCTGTCCTTGTGCAATCGCTTTGGCCGCACCATTTACCTTGGGAAATATTCTGCGGATTTTTGGGAAGGAAAAATTGTATTTAAAAGAAGCCTCCGTAATTGAGCAGATGGCGAAAGTGGATACCATTGTTTTTGATAAAACTGGAACACTTACCGGCAACGAGAAGAATACGATCACCTATGAAGGATTGGACCTGAACATTGAAGAAAAACAATTGCTCACCAGCACTTTGCGAGTTTCCAACCATCCATTGAGTAGGGCGCTTTACAGCATTTTAGAGAAAAACAACATACTAACGCCCGATGAATTTGAGGAAAAAATCGGGAAGGGAATGACCGCAAAGATCAAAGATAAATCTATTAAAATTGGGGCCTATGATTTTGTGGATCATCAAAAAGAGGAATCCAACAACGGCCAGAAGAATAGAACCACCGTTCATATAAGTGCCAATGAGCACTACAAAGGGCGTTTCGTTTTTAACAGTACATACAGAGAAGGGATTTGGGAAACATTTAAAACCTTGGGTTCGAAAAGAGAACTGGTTATTCTTTCGGGAGATAATGATGGGGAAGGGGCATTTTTGAAAGAAATGCTTCCAATTGGCTCAACTCTTTATTTTGGGCAAAAACCCGAGGATAAGCTCAATTTCATCAAATCGCTACAATCCAAAGGAAGAACGGTAATGATGGTGGGCGACGGGCTAAACGATGCCGGAGCGTTAAAGCAAAGTGATGTGGGGATAGCCGTTTCTGAAAATACAAACCTTTTTTCCCCGGCCTGTGATGGGATTATGGATGCCTCAAAATTGCGGTTTCTTTCTGATTATTTGAGGATGGCTGAAAAAGGGACAAAAATTATAAACTGGGCATTTTTATTTTCTCTTTTTTATAATCTCATCGGGCTTTCTTTTGCTGTAACAGGTCACCTACAACCTGTGGTTGCTGCTATTTTGATGCCTTTGAGCTCTATAAGTATCGTTGTTTTTACAACCATAGCATCCCAAAACGCCGGAAGGAAGTTAAGAATGGTTCTAAATAGAGAAAAGATGATTTAGGTCATATTATAAAGTGGAATGCAATGATAAGTTTGATTCCAAAATCCGAGAAATGAATATTATATATATGCTATTGTCAATCAGTGTTTTTGTGGCGCTCGTGTTTTTTGTGGTCTTTATTTATTCAGTAAAAAGTGGCCAATATGATGATACTTATACCCCCT
>CAZMDY010000057.1:0-11454 GCA_964565295.1 uncultured Aequorivita sp.
TCCTATAAAATATTTTTGAAAATCAAATCAAAACCGTTTCATCTGCCTTGAACCGAACCAAACCATCGGTGTCAATTTCCGAAAGAGTAACTTCTTGCAAGGTGTTCGCCAATTCTGGGTTCCACGGAGCTTTTACTTTTATATAATTCTCGGTAAACCCATGGATATAACCTTGCTTGTTTTCGCCTTCAAAAAGTACCGTTCGCGAAGTTCCGATCTGGGTTTCATAAAATGCCCTGCGCTTTTTTACTGAAAGTCCACGCAGCATTTTGCTTCTTTTATTTCGCACTTTTAATGGAACCACACCTTCCATTTCGGCGGCGGGTGTATTGTCCCTTTCCGAATAAGTGAAAACGTGCAGGTATGAAATATCCAAATCATTCAAAAAATGATAGGTTTCCAGAAAACGCTCATCTGTTTCACCCGGAAAACCGACGATCACATCAACCCCAATGCAAGCATCAGGCATCAGCTCCTTGATTCTCCCTACTCGTTCCACATAGAGCTCTCGCATATAACGACGGCGCATCAATTTAAGAATTTCATTACTGCCACTTTGTAACGGAATATGAAAATGAGGCACAAAAGTCCTGGAATTCGAAACAAATTCGATGATTTCATCCTTCAATAGATTAGGCTCAATGGAAGAAATCCGCAATCTTTCAATACCCTCAACTTCATCCAAGGCCTGTACCAATTCATAAAAAGTGTGCTCGTGTCTTTTGTTTCCGAACTCTCCCTTTCCGTAATCGCCAATGTTTACACCGGTAAGTACAATTTCCTTGATTCCCTGTTGGGAGATATCGTACGCATTCTTCAATACATTTTCCAAAGTATCACTTCTTGAAATGCCCCGCGCCAGTGGAATGGTACAATAAGTACATTTATAATCGCATCCGTCCTGGACCTTTAAGAACGCCCGGGTCCGATCGCCAATGGAATAGGAACCTACATAAAAATCGGCTTCCTCGATTTCACAGGAATGGACTTCCCCAAAATCATTTTTCGAAAGATCGTTCAGATAATCGGTGATCTTGAATTTTTCCGAGGCACCCAAAACCAAATCAACTCCATCAACATCTGCAAGTTCTTGGGGCTTCAATTGGGCGTAACAACCAACGGCAGCAACAAATGCCTTTGGATTAGCCTTCTGCGCTTGCTTTACGATTGTCTTAAAACGTCTGTCGGCATTTTCAGTAACGCTACAGGTATTGATCACATATATATCCGCCTTTTCGGTAAACTCCACCCTATCAAACCCTTCATTTTCAAAACTTCGGGCTATGGTGGATGTTTCACTGAAATTCAGTTTACATCCCAAGGTGTAGAAGGCGACTTTTTTTGGAGCTTCCATTATAGTACTTTTGGTAATAAAGTGCAAAAGTACAAACTTTGAGAATGATTGTACCGTTTTTGTTTTCCAAAGCCCATGCACGCTCCAAAAATCCAGAGAAATCATATATTCGCAAAACCAGAATTTGAATTCGAACTTCCTGATGCATAAAATCTTCTTACGCCTGTTGATTCTATGGCTTGTTTGCTCTCTCACTTCATGTCAAAAGGGAACAGATGAAAACCGCGACCACTTGGTTTTTCGGTACAACGAACACGGAAACATCCCAACCCTAGATCCCGCTTTTGCCCGAAACCCACAGGCAATCTGGCCGGACAATCAACTTTACAATGGTTTGGTCCAATTGGACGATTCCTTGAATATTGAACCGGACATCGCCAAAAGATGGATCATTGACGATTCCACATTTACTTATACCTTTTATCTTAGGGACGATGTTTATTTCCATAAAAACAAAGTCTTTGGAAAAGATTCAACCCGAACCGTGAAAGCTTCGGATTTCGTGTATAGTTTCAACCGTTTGACTGATGAAAAAGTTGCGTCTTCAGGTAGTTGGGTCATGAATTATGTAGAAAGTTATACTGCTGAAAACGACACTACTTTGGTGATTCAGTTGAAACAACCTTTTCCTGCATTTTTAGGTTTGCTCTCAATGCGATACTGCTCGGTCGTTCCTCGGGAGGCTATTGAATTCTATGGCAGTGAGTTCCGAAGGAATCCTGTGGGAACCGGACCATTTCAATTTAAAATGTGGGAAGAAAATGTAAAATTGGTCTTTAGAAAAAATCCGCTCTATTTTGAAAAGGATGAAAATGGAAGCCGCCTCCCCTATTTGGAGGCAGTCGCAATAACTTTTTTACCGGATAAGCAAAGTGAGTTCCTGCAATTCGCCCAAGGAAAATTGGACTTTATTTCAGGTTTGGACAATAGTTACAAGGACGAACTCCTCACAACCACAGGGGAGCTTCAACCGAAATATCAGGATCTGGCCTATATGATTACGGGACCTTATTTGAATACGGAATATTTGGGCTTTTTTTTAAAAACAACCACACCCGAAATAAATAGCAAAGCCCTCCGGCAGGCGATAAACTATGGTTTCGATAGACAAAAGATGGTGACTTATTTACGAAATGGAATGGGCATTCCCGCTATCCACGGGTTTATTCCAAAAGGACTTCCGGGCTATGATGAAATTGAAGGATATTCCTATCAGCCCGAAAAAGCAAAGAAGTTGCTTCAAGAATACAAAGATGCCACGGGCGATTTAAAACCTGAAATCGTTATCGGCACCAACAGTCAATATTTGGATTTAGTTGAATATATACAAAGGGAACTAGAGAAAATCGGTATTGCCGTAACCATAGACGTGATGCCTCCTTCCACACTTCGGCAAATGAAAAGTACCGGGGAGTTGGACATTTTCAGGGGCAGCTGGATTGCCGATTATCCAGATGCCGAAAATTATCTCTCCCTATTCTATAGTCCGAACTTCGCGCCCAATGGGCCAAATTATATGCACTTTAAAAATGTCACTTACGATTCCCTCTATAAAAAATCCCTTGGAATTTCTGAAATTGAAGAACGAAGGATATTATATACCAAAATGGATTCAATAATAGTAGATGAAGCAGCGGTAGTGCCTTTGTTTTATGATATGGCAATTCGTTTTGTCAACAGGAAAGTTAGTGGCCTGGGAATAAATCCGCAGAATTTTTTGGTTTTGAAACGGGTTAAGAAGTCAACTGGAAAGTCCCCCTGACCCCCTAAAGGGGGAATGGATTTCAAGCTCCCCGAAAGGAAAAAATGTACATGTTAAGGCTGAAGGGAAAAATGAGATGCGAATTCCACTATATCTTCACCGGGAATTTTAATCCCTTCTCCAAACCGCCGTTTCCTCAAAAACATGCTCCAGGATTTTGGCGTCCAAATCAGAAAACTCGATATTCCTTCGAGACATCACAACTTTTGCGACTTCGAAGGCCTTTTCTGTTTTGTAGGTGGTAAAACCCCCGCTGCCGCCCCAACTAAAACTGGGAATGAAATTTCTGGGAAACCCACTTCCGAAGATATTGGCGCTTACACCCACCACTGTCCCGGTGTTGAACATGGTGTTGATGCCACATTTGCTGTGATCGCCCATCATCAGACCGCAAAACTGAAGGCCTGTTCTTTTAAAGTTTTTCGCTTCATAATCCCATAAACGGACCTCGGCATAATTGTTCTTTAGATTGGAATTATTGGTGTCAGCTCCCAGATTGCACCATTCGCCCAAAACGGAATTTCCCAAAAACCCATCATGTCCCTTATTGGAATATCCAAAAATGACCGAGTTGTTCACTTCTCCCCCAACTTTACTGTGTGGGCCAATTGTTGTTCCTCCGTAAATTTTAGCGCCCATTTTCAAGGTAGCATGCTCACAAAGTGCAAAAGGCCCGCGCACTAATGAACCCTCCATTATTTCGGCATCTTTTCCTATATAAATTGGGCCTTCGGAGGCATTTAATGTGCAAAAATTGAGCTTTGCACCTTCTTCTATAAAAATATTATCTGGATTTAAGGTCCAAATTCCATCTGGAATAGGCTGTGATGTTCTGTCTTTTGTCAACATTTCGAAATCCCTTTTTATCGCTTCCCCGTTTAAGGAAAAGATATCCCAAGTATTTTCGATTCTAAGAATATCGGGGAAAGAATATTGGATAATGTCAAAATTTTCAAACTCCACTTCCTGCCCTTCGGTAGCAAAAAATGCCAAGGGTTCATCATCCAAAAATACAGCTTGGTTTTCATCCAACCCCTTTATTATATTGACAAGGTTTTCTGAAGGCAAGAAAGACCCATTTATAAAAATATTTCTTTCAAGTTCCAAGAATGGGAATTTTTCTGAAAGATAGTCTTCAGTAATTGTCATTGTTGTAAATCCCAAGAGATGTTCCCACTTTTCACGAATAGTCAAAATCCCGATACGGATATCGGCTACCGGACGGGTAAAAGTAAAAGGGAGCAACTGGTTACGGACGTTTCCGTCAAAGAGGATGTAGTTCATTTTTCAGTTCAGAGTTATGAATGATTCGTTTTGCTTGTTCAATATTACAGAAAAATCAACAATCGACAATCGTCAATCAACAATCTAAAATCAAAAAAGCCCTCGATTTCTCGAAGGCTCCTATATGTTTTATAAACTGAAGACTACTCTTCGGTTTTGGTTTCTGCTTTTGCAGGTTTTTTAAACTTATCGTATTTGTTCTTAAATTTGTCAATACGCCCAGCGGTGTCGATAAGTTTCGCCTTTCCGGTATAAAAAGGATGCGACGTGCGTGAAATTTCCAATTTTATCAAAGGATATTCAACACCATCTACCTCAATTGTTTCTCTGGTATCAGCAGTTGATTTTGTAAGGAAAACCTCATCATTGCTCATATCCTTAAATGCAACTAATCTATAACTTTCTGGATGGATACCTTTTTTCATTACGCTAAATATTTTATATAAGTCAATCCGAACCTTTTCAGATTTGAGTTTGCAAATTTAATCAATAATTGGAAATTGCCAACAAAAATGCATACTTTTTTAAATCGCTTTGAAAAGGCTTGCAAATGTAACGTTTTCTTACCTTTGTTTACTAACAGGTGAATCTATAAAAACCAACAAATGGAAACACACTCTCCTTCAATCAAAAAAACAGCACTTAATTTTGGGGTACTTCTGGCTCTTCTTACAATTGCACTTCAAGTAGTCTCCTATGCCATGGACGCTCATATTGATCGGCCTTGGTGGCTGGGCGTAGTACAATTAATAATCTCCGTTGGGATTGTAATTATGGGGCTTAAGGCCTTTAGGACCGATAATTCGGGTTTCCTGACTCTGGGACAAGCGCTTAAAACAGGTATTGCTATTAGTTTGGTGGCCGGAATAATAGCAGTGATTTTTAATTATATTTTTATTAATTTCATTGATCCTGATTTCATTCAAAAGACAATGGATTTTACCGAAGAGCAAATGATCGAGCAAAATCCAAATATGTCTCAGGAGGAAAGGGATCTGGCAATGGACATTTCGGCCAAATTTATGTCACCATTGGTAATGTCTGCAATATCTCTCCTTTTTACCTTGTTTATGGGATTTATAATTTCATTAATAGCGGGATTAATTTTGAAGCGAAACCCACCGCACCAACTTTAAATTGCTGAATGAATCTTTCCATCGTCATCCCCCTTCTCAACGAGGAGGAATCGTTAAAAGAACTACACCATTGGATTGCATCTGTAATGCAGTCCAATGATTTTTTATATGAACTTATCTTTATCGACGATGGGAGCACGGATGGGTCATGGAAAACAATTGTAGCCCTTTCCCAAAAATATCCGGAAATAAAGGGAATCCGGTTTCAAAAAAACTATGGCAAATCACAAGCATTGCATGCAGGTTTTGAATTGGCCCAAGGCGAGGTGGTAGTTACAATGGATGCCGATTTACAGGACAATCCCGAAGAAATTCCAGAGCTTTACAAAATGATTAAAGAGGAAGGATTCGATCTTGTTTCCGGTTGGAAAAAGAAACGCTATGATTCCATTCTCAGTAAAAACTTACCTTCAAAACTATTTAATTATGCGGCCCGAAAAACCTCGGGCGTCAAACTCCACGACTTTAATTGCGGGTTAAAAGCCTATAAAAAAGATGTTATAAAAACAATTGAAGTTACGGGCGAAATGCACCGATATATCCCGGTTTTGGCAAAAAATTCCGGTTTTATTAAAATTTCGGAAAAGCCCGTCCAACATCAGGCAAGGAAATATGGAAACACCAAGTTTGGCGCCGAACGGTTTATCCGTGGATTTTTGGATCTGATAACCATCTGGTTCCTTTCCCGATTCGGAAAACGTCCGATGCACCTTTTCGGAGCATGGGGGGCGGTTATGTGGGTAATCGGATTTTTATTGGCATTGTACTTAGGAATCGACAAATTGTTTTTGAACCCTTATGGAAGATTGATTGCGGAAAGACCTCAGTTTTTTATCGCATTGGTCGCTATGATTCTTGGTACACAGCTCTTCCTTGCCGGATTTCTTGGAGAATTGATTTTAAGGAGTAAAAAGAACTCGAGAAACTACATAATAAAGGAACGCATTTAAATAATTTCAAGGCTTATTTCCGATAAATTGAATATTCCAAAACTTCAGAAAGCAGTATTTAAATACTTATTTTAGCACCCTGTATAAAAATCCAAAAAATGATTTACGTAGATCCTAAAATATTGGCGAGCGTCAACCTATGGCTCACACCTTTTTTTGATGAACGGACCCAACTGGAGATCAAGGAGATGATTGCCCACGATCCGGAAGGGCTGGAAGACAGCTTTTACAAAAATTTGGAATTCGGAACTGGCGGGATGCGTGGAATAATGGGTGTTGGCGATAATCGAATCAATAAATACACTTTGGGAAAAAACACCCAAGGACTTTCAAATTACCTTAAAAAACAATTTCCATACAAGGAAATCAGAGTTGCAATTGCATACGATTGTCGTCACAACAGTAAAGAGTTTGCCCAAATTGTGGCCGATGTTTTTTCAGCAAATGGCATAAAAGTCTTTCTCTTTTCAGAATTAAGACCAACGCCTGAACTTTCCTTCGCTGTAAAATATTTGGATTGCCAGGCAGGAATAGTTTTGACAGCTTCGCACAATCCTCCGGAATACAATGGTTATAAAGTGTATTGGGAAGATGGTGGACAGCTGGTTCCGCCGCAGGACGGAGAAATCATTGCCGAAATAAATTCCCTCAAATACGAAGATGTAAAATTTGAATCGAATGGGATTTTGATTCAATGTATTGATACTGAAGTTGACGAAGCTTTCGCAAATGCCTCGGTTGAAAACGGAACTTTCAATACTTTAAAAGAAGCAAAAGACAAACTGAATATCGTTTTCACCTCACTACATGGAACATCAATTACCATGGTTCCGAAGGTTTTGGAAAAAGCTGGTTATAAAAATGTCTCCATTGTTGAAAAACAGGCCGAGCCAGACGGGGATTTCCCAACTGTAAAATCGCCTAATCCTGAAGAGCCCGCAGCACTTAAAATGGCACTTGAACTTGCCGATAAGCAAGGCGCAGATATTGTAATCGGTACCGATCCGGATTGTGATCGCTTGGGTGTTGCCGTAAGGGATGGCAAAGGTGAAATGGTTCTGCTAAACGGAAACCAAACAATGGTCCTGATGACCCATTTCCTTTTGGAACAATGGAAAAAAGCGGGAAAACTGAACGGAAAACAGTTCGTCGCCTCCACCATCGTTTCTACCCCTATGGTTGAAAAGATTGCGAGGCATTTCAACGTAAAATATATTGAAGGCCTTACCGGTTTTAAATGGATTGCAAAAATGATCAAAGATCACCCCGAACTCGAATTCATAGGCGGTGGTGAAGAGAGTTTCGGATACTTGGTAGGCGATTTTGTGCGCGATAAAGATGCAGTTACCGCTACCCTTCTCGCCTGCGAAATTGCTGCGCAGAAAAAGGACGAGGGCAGCAGTATGTTTGAATATCTAAATGAGGTTTATGGCCAATTCGGGAATTTTCGGGAACATTTGATTTCTCTCACCAAAAAAGGAAAACAGGGCGCTGCCGAAATTTCTGAAATGATGAAAACCTTTCGGGAGAATCCGTTTAAGGAAATAGCAGGCAGCAAGGTGATCCGATTGGACGATATCCAAAATGATGAAAGCCTGGATTTTGTTTCTGGAAAAACCTCTCCTTTAAATCTTCCCAAATCAAACGTTTTGATTTACTATACCGAGGACGGCAGCAAGATTGCAGTTAGACCTAGCGGTACGGAACCCAAAATTAAATTCTATATAAGCGTAAATACAGCTGAAAGGGAAAACTTCACTGAAATACTTCAAAATAAAATAGATGCAATAGCCGCACAACTAAACGTGAGTTAATGAATTATTTCAGAAAAATACTACGCTATGCCTACCCTTATAAACGATATGCGTTTTTGAATATCTTTTTTAACGTACTGTACGCATTATTCGGAACCCTTTCCTTCATAGCATTAATTCCGGTTTTGGAAATCATTTTTAGCAATAAACGTACCCTTGGAGCTCGACCTGTTTATGAGGGAATTTCCAGTATCAAAGATTTTTCACAGGAATATTTGAATTACTTCATTATTGACAACATCAATAAACAAGGGGAATTCACCATATTGATGTATATGGTTGGAATAATCATTTCACTGTTTTTACTAAAAAACCTGAGCAACTACTTGGCGATGTTCTATTCCACTTTTCTTCGGAATGGCGTTTTGAAGGATCTCCGAAATGACCTTTACAGCAAAGTAATCCAATTTCCACTGGCTTTTTATTCCGAAAAAAGAAAGGGCGACACCATCTCACGATTGAGCGGCGATGTGGATGAAGTAAAAAACTCGGTGCTTTCCGTTTTGGAAATGATCGTCCGCGAACCGTTGACCATCATTTTTTCGTTGGCGTTCATGCTTTTTATCAGCCCGAAATTAACGCTGTTTGTATTTCTGTTTCTACCGATTTCTGGATTTCTGATTTCTAAAATAGGTAAATCACTAAAAAAAGGATCCTTAAAAGTGCAACAGGAACAGGGCGTTTTTCTTTCAATATTGGAAGAAACTATGGGCGGTTTGCGGATAATTAAAGCCTTTCATGCCGAAAGTATTTTTCAAAAAAAATTTGAGGATAGCAACGAGCGGTTTTATAAATTTTCAAATTCGGTGCTAAATAGACAAAACCTGGCATCGCCCGTGAGCGAACTTTTGGGGATTATTACCATCGGCATCCTATTGGTGTATGGCGGTTACTTGGTTTTTGTCGATAGAACGCTGGAAGCCAGTTTTTTCATCGGCTATATAATGCTGGCCTACAATATTTTAACCCCAGCGAAAGGCATTGCAAAAGCCAGTTATTCCATAAAGCGTGCCAATGGATCGGCACACCGGATCTTGGAATTGCTCGAAGCCGAAAACACGATTACCGATATTGAAAACCCTATTCAAAAAGAAGGTTTCAATGAAGTGATTTCCATAAAAAACATTTCCTTCAAATATGAGGATCAATATGTTTTAAAAGATTTCTCTTTGGAAATTCCTAAGGGAAAAACCGTGGCCCTGGTTGGCCAGTCCGGAAGTGGAAAAAGTACGATCGCCAATTTGCTCACGCGTTTTTACGATGTAAATGAAGGCAGCATCGAAATTGACGGGGTCGATATAAAGAATATTTCAAAAAAATCCCTGCGGGGATTAATGGGCATAGTTTCGCAGGACTCCATTCTTTTTAATGATTCCGTCGCAAACAATTTAAAGTTGGGAAAACAGGAGGCCACCGAAGCCGAATTGATCGAAGCGGCCGAGATAAGCAATTCCTACGAGTTCATAAAAGACCTGCCAGAAGGTTTTGACACCAACATTGGCGACAGCGGAAATAAACTTAGTGGCGGTCAAAAGCAACGGTTGAGCATTGCCCGGGCTGTCTTGAAAAATCCTCCGATTATGATTTTGGATGAAGCCACCTCAGCTTTGGACACGGAGAGCGAACGTTTGGTGCAGGACGCTCTGGAAAAAATGATGAAAAACCGGACTTCGATAGTGATCGCACACCGTCTTTCCACCATTCAAAATGCCGATAAAATCGTGGTCCTTTCAAATGGAAAAATTGTGGAACAAGGCAAGCACCAAGAACTTCTTGAGAGAAAAGGGGTTTACTACAATTTGGTGGAGATGCAATCGCTGGCTTAATTCGTTATTAAACCATTCCTTCGTACCTTGGTCAAACTGTTAATTGCGCAAATGTGGTTGAGGAAAAAAAATTGGTAACTGAACTTCAGACTGGAGCAGATAAAGAATCTGCCTTTAGTGAGCTTGTTGCACAATATAAGGAACGGCTTTATTGGCAAATCAGAAATATGGTTTTGGACCATAATGATGCTGATGATGTGCTTCAAAACACCTTTATAAAGATTTTTAGAAATATTGATTCCTTTAAGGGCGAGAGCAAGCTCCACACTTGGATGTACAGAATAGCAGCCAACGAATCCATCACTTTTCTTAACAAAAAAGCAAAGCAAAATAAAGTTTCAATTGAGAATTTAAAAGACAATGCCGTCCGAAAACTTGAAAGTGATGTTTATTTTGAGGGTGAAGCCATTCAGCTGGTATTCCAAAAAGCAATAGCTACGCTTCCAGAACGCCAACGCCTAATTTTTACGATGAAATATTTTGGCGACCATACTTTCGAGGAATTATCGGAAATTTTGGATACTACCGTGGGCGGACTCAAAAGCAGTTATCACATTGCCGTTAAGAAAATTACGCAGTTTGTTAAGACTAATGATGAAACCTTTCTATAATTTCAAAGTCAAAGAATTGGAGATGAAAAAAAATCTTAAAACAACAGGGTTTAGAACACCGGAAAAATATTTCGATGATTTCGAAGCGGAACTATTCGCTCGGATATCACAGAAAAACTTTCCAAATTCATCTGGTTTTCAAGTTCCATCAAATTATTTTGACAATTTGGAGGCAAAGGTTTTGGCCCAGGAAATTTCTTTGAAAAAACAGGCAAAGGTTATATCCCTTTATCCCAAACGATATATCGCTTACGCAGCAGCCATTGCGGCTTCCCTAATAATAGGAATCGTTTTATTCAATTGGGAACAGAACAATTCGACCATAGACACTGTTCAACTCGGACTTATAGATAAATATATTGACGAGGGAAATTTGAACATGGATCTGTATGATTTGACAACCTATCTCGAATCCAGGGACTTCCCGATCATGGATATTGAAAACCATTATCTCACAGACACGGCTCTGGAGAACTATTTATTGGAAAATACAGATGAGGAACAGTTTTATGATCACTGATTCACCATGATATATTTAAAAATCCCCTTAATATGAAAAAACTGACATTGATAGTGCTCTTAATAACAGGAGTTGTCCATTCCCAAAGTGATAAATACGAAAAGATCAAAGCACTTAAAACAGCTTACATCACTGAACAACTGGCTCTTACCCCCTCGGAAGCGGAAAAATTTTGGCCGATATACAATGGTTTTGAT
>CAZMDY010000058.1:0-11381 GCA_964565295.1 uncultured Aequorivita sp.
AGAAGCATAATCATTTACACTTACCTGTTTTAGAATTTGATGATATGGATTATAGGTCTGGATTAGCACTTTCCCTCTTTTTTCCGTACGCCCTGCCCTACCCGCCACTTGTTGCAGCAACTGAAAGCTGCGTTCGTGTGCCCTAAAATCGGGGAAATGCAATAAATTGTCGGCGTTCATCACCCCGACCAATCCGATATTGCGAAAATCCAAGCCCTTGGCAAGCATTTGAGTGCCGACCAAAATATCTATTTCCTGGTTTTCTAAAGCGTCTATTATTTTTGAATAGGCATTCTTTCCCTTTGTGGTATCTTGATCCATCCGGGCAATTTTATAACCCGAAAACAAGGTTTTCAGCTCGCCCTCGATTTGTTCCGTGCCAAATCCCTTTGTGTCCAGTGTTTGGCTTCCACAGGCCATGCAACTTAGCATCATGGCCATATGGTAGCCGCAGTAATGGCATCTTAACTGATTTTTCTTCTGGTGGTATGTAAGGCTTACATCACAGTTGGGACATTGTGGCGATACCCCACAGGTGGTGCATTCCACAATTGGTGAGAAACCCCTTCGGTTTTGGAAAAGGATCACTTGTTCGCCATTCTTTAATACGTTTCCCATTTCCTCCAGCAACCGATCGCTGAAATGGCCGGTCATCTGTTTCTTTTTGCTTTTTTCTTTTATATCGACCAATTCGATATCAGGCATCATCACATTTCCATATCTTTTTTTTAACTCGACCAATCCATATTTTTCGGTTTTGGCATTGTGGTAACTTTCCAATGAAGGCGTGGCCGAACCCATTATCAGTTTGCACCGGTGCAATGTTGCAAGCACAACTGCGCTTTCGCGCGCATTATAACGGGGTGCAGGATTATATTGTTTAAAGGAAGGTTCATGTTCCTCATCCACAACCACCAATCCTAAATTTTTAAAAGGAAGAAATAAAGAAGAACGGGCGCCTACAACCACTTGGGCCTTGGGTTTTTCATCGAGAACAGCATTCCAGACCTCGACGCGCTCATTTATGGAAAATTTGGAATGATAGACCGCTACCCTTTCGCCAAAATAACGCTGAAGCCTTCTGATAAGCTGTGTGGTCAGGGCAATTTCCGGCAACATATAAAGAACTTGTTTCCCAGTTGCCATTGTTTCATTGATGAGTTTGGAATAAACTTCTGTTTTTCCGCTCGCAGTAACTCCCTGCAGCAAAATTATGTTTTTAGAATCAAAAATAGTCTTGATGCGCTCATACGCAAGTTGTTGCGCCTCGTTCAGCGTTTTTATTCCAGTGGCAGATCCACCCGCATACTCCATTCGGTCTTTCTGGACGAAATATTCCTCTAAAATTCCTTTATCAACCAGTGATTTCAAAACCGTAGCAGATGCATTGGCCTTTTTCTGAAGCGCTGTGGCCTCGATCGGTTTTTTTGATTGGCTTTTAAGCGCAAAGAAAGTCAGCAGCAATTCCCGTTGTTTATGTGCCCGGCTCAGTTCTTCCAATAATTTGCGAAGGTGGTTTTCAGAATCATATTCAGATGACAGCCTTAAATAGCGTTTCAGTTTTGGAGTATACTGTTCATACAAGGTTTCTGCTACTTCGACAATTCCTTTTTCGATTAATTTTTGAAGTATGGGAAGTACGTTCTTTTTGTCCAAAATGGAGCGAATCCCGTTAATATGGATGGAAGATTGTTGTTGCAATGCTTCATAGACAAGGTATTCGTCGTCAGACAGCGAATCTATCTCGGGTACTTTGTCGGATACAGATTTTACAATACTTTCACTTTCGAGCAAAAAAGCACTTGGCAAGGCCGCTTTTATCACCTCGCCCAAGGAACACATATAATAGGAAGCCATCCATTTCCAGTGTTCAAGTTGAAGATTATTGATTATAGGTTTTGAATCCAGAATATGGTCAATGGATTTGGTCTCATAGCCGGTAGGCGCTTGGTTATGGACTTGATGTACAATAGCAGTATAAACTTTGGTTTTTCCAAAGGGAACGGCCACTCTCATTCCTGGTTTTAGAAATGCGGCCTCATCCTTGTTTATGGAATAGGTGAACATTTGGTTTAGGGGAATCGGCAAAATTACGTCAACAAAAAACACTTATCCAGGAGCGATTACGAGATTAAACAATATGGAAAATAGATTTTTTTATTCCGCAGCGGTAAGGAGTGGGATGGGCCAAAATTTTTTTATACTTTTTCATTGCTCCTGGCGAACCCAGTATTGAGATCTTCCGATGAGGGATATCCCAACATAACCCCGCACTTTCAATATATTTGGTTCCTCCAAGGCCATTAAGCATTTATAAACTTTTCCATTGTTAGGGTCCAGAACTGTTCCGCCGCTGTATTCATTACCATTCTTTTCAAGGTCATTTATAATGGTCATTCCCAATATTTTTTTCCCGTTAAGTTCTCCTGGACAGTTTTTGCAGATTTCGCCCTGCTTTGTAGGATCGAGGATTTTGATCACTTTTCCATATACTTTTCCGTTCTTCTTGAAAACTTCAACAATTGATTTTGCTTCGCCAGACTTATCATCGATGGTTTTCCACTTTCCTGTAACATCTTGGGCTATCCCATAGATTGTTGTACTAAGAACAAGCGCCAATGTTAAAAATATATTTTTCATTTTGAACGATTTAAAATATTTTATCAAGTTTCTTAATAGCGTAAAAATCTTTCACCACCAAGTATTCGTTTATGATTCAAGGCTTCTCTTCTTTTGAAGCCGTTGAATGGAAATATTCAGTTCAAACCCGAGCAACACGAGATTTGAGTTTATCCAAATATATAACATCAAAATTAAAAGTGCGCCAATAGATCCATATAACTCGTTATAATTTGAAAAATTATTGATGTAAACTCCGAAAAGATATGTAGTAAGAACTAAAAGAATTGTAGTTACGGTGGCTCCTACGGAAAAAAACTTTGAAATTTTTCCTTCTTTGGTTCCAAAATAGTACAAAGTTGCTATTATTACGTAAATCATAACCACAAAAACCACAAGCTGTAACAGCAGAAGCCAAGCTCCGTCGTTGTCAATATATGCCCTAGACTTCAGGTCGCGGATGGTAAATTCGCCGTATAGAATAATTCCCACCGAAGTCAACATCACAATAGCGAGCAAGAAGGCCACTCCAAGGGCCACGAGATACTGCATAAAGAAAGACCGATTTATGGTCACGTGGTATGAATATTCAAAGGCACTGAAAATGGCGTTTACTCCATTCGTCGATAGGAACGCTGCCAAAACAAATACAAAAGAAAGAAGCCCGGCCCTAGGATTCACTGCAATATCTGCAATAATTGGATAAAAGAACTGTGTGGTCTGTGGCGGCAAGAGTGCTTCCACAAAAATAAGAAACCGAGTTTGAAAACCCTCGATTGGAATATACGGAATCAAGTTTAATAAGAGCAACAAGAAGGGGAAAAGTGCCAGAAGAAAACTAAAGGCTATGGAACTGGCGCGGGGCGAAAATGATCCTTTCAGAATGCCGGTGCCATAGATATCAAATAGATCGTACAACGTTAGTCCGTCAAGGCCGGGCAGTTTTATCCTTTTGCTCAGTCGCACCAATTGGCGAATTCCCGGAATGTTGGTTTCCTCCGTTTCTTTTTTATCCATCAAACTGCTTTCAGACTTAGGTCCATATTGCTCACGGAATGGGTCAAGGCTCCGCTGGAGATAAAATCCACACCACATTCGGCATAGGTTCGAGCTGTTCTTAGTGTTATTCCACCGCTGGATTCGGTTTCACATTTTCCACCAATCATTTCTACGGCTTTACGGGTATCCTCAAAATTAAAATTGTCCAACAAAATCCTCGACACTCCCCCAGCTTCTAATATTTCCCTAATTTCAGAAAAATTTCGAGCTTCCACTATAATCTTCAAATCCAAATGATAGTGGTTTAGATAGCGTTTTGTTTTTTCAATTGCTTTTGCCACTCCCCCACAAAAATCGATATGGTTATCCTTTAGCATTATCATATCATAAAGTGCGAAACGATGATTTTCACCTCCACCAATTTTTACCGCCCATTTTTCAAGCGCCCGAATTCCGGGTGTGGTTTTACGGGTGTCCAGGATTTTCGTTTTGGTGCCTTCCAGAAGTTTTACGTATTCATTGGTTTTTGTTGCAATTGCGCTCATTCGTTGCATCGCGTTGAGAACCAAGCGCTCAGATTTTAAAATAGATTGTGAAAGGCCTGAAACATAGAAGCAGACATCACCGTATTTTATAGAACTTCCATCGTTAATTTTTATGTCCAATTCCAGACCGGGATCTACATATTCAAACACTTGTTTGGCAAATTCAATCCCGGCAAGGATCCCGTTGTCCTTAATTAGAAGTTTGGCACTTCCAACAGCATCCTCAGGAATGCATGCCAACGAACTATGGTCACCTCCGCCCACGTCTTCCCGCACGGCATTGGTTATAATTAGGTCTATTTCTTTATCAAATTGTTTCTTGGTGATCATAGTGGAAATTTTAGCTAATTTACTTCAAAAAGTTCGAAAAAATGACAATTTGCCGTTTCATAGAGAACAGCGTTATTGATTTTAAACAATAATAATTACGTAATTTTATCCAAAGATAACAGAACCTTATCGTTATGAAAATTACATTGATCGTTATTGGAAAAACAGACAATAGGCATTTACAAACACTTATTGATGACTACAGCAAGCGGTTGGGCTATTATGGTTCCTTCGAAACTGAAATTGTACCTGATGTAAAGAATTCAAAGAACCTCAGTGAAGCTGTTCAGAAAAAAATGGAAGGCGAAGAAATATTAAAGCGAATTACACCTTCCGAAAAGCTAATTCTTTTGGATGAACAAGGAAGCACCTATTCTTCTGAGGAGTTTTCGGAATTTATTCAAAAAAAGATGAACAGTGGACTAAAAAACCTAGTTTTTGCCATTGGAGGCCCGTATGGGTTTAGTGATGAAGTTTATAAACGTTGCAATGGAAAATTATCCCTTTCCAACATGACTTTTTCGCACCAAATGGTCCGGCTGTTTTTTGTTGAACAGCTTTATCGGGCTTTTACCATTCTGCGGAATGAACCCTACCATCATCGGTGAGATTTTTTGGTCATTTCCACAGACAATCCACAAAATCCGTAAAAAGATGGAAGATCAACCCAATAGCGACGATTCGGGTTTTCTTGAAATACACCATTACCAGATAGACTCCCAATGCCCAGTAGGTATGGAGGGGATGAAAATTGATGCTGCACCGGTCTGGATCAAAAATTGGGTCTGCCAATAGATGATCCAGATCGATAAGCATGGTAGCGATCATTATCAACCAAGCTTTTTTCCAATTATTCCTAAAAAAAATATAGGAAATAAGCCCCGGAATCAAAAAATGAAGGCCGTAATGAACTAAAAATTGGAGCATACAGCAATATTACTCCACCAACATTTTTATTGTCTCGACAGCAGTTCCGTTATCCAGTTTTAACAAGTACATACCACTGGCCAAATTATGGTTCATAACCACATTTTTTTGCGCGTTTGACCAAGTATGCTCTATCAAAAGTTGACCAGAAATATTGAAAACTGTAGCGGTAAGTTGACTATTTGGGACATTTCCGGAAACTGAAATTTGTATATTATCTTTCACGGGATTTTGGACCAAAATATACTTTAACCCATATTGGTTTTCTGCAATTCCAATGGCTCCGTTTCGGATTTCGTCCAAAGCAAATTGGACATTCTGCGTAGTAATGGTCATATGGGGTTCGTTTTGACTGGGCACGAAAAACGCCTCAAAAGGGGAATTGGCTAAATTTGGCGTAGCAAACCAATCCGGATTGTTAAGGTCTAAGGAGCTCATCGTGGGGATAAAGCAGTACTCATCTTGTTGAAGGTTGTTTATTAAATCTATCAAAGCTTGATTCCCTCCGCCATCACCGATCGCATCGGAGATACTGCTCATTCCGCCCGGAGCACTGTCAACGCCAGACGATGTGCCTGGAGATTGGCTCTTTGCTTCATACGTACTTATTACAGTGCCCACTAACTTCACTTCTGCATCTATCACTGAGTTAGTGAGTCCTGCCGCTGGGGTAAAATTCATGGATAGATCCACTGTGAGTGGACTTAAATTAAGGGTCGCGTTTATAACGCTCATTCCCGGCGTTCCAGTGGTTGTTCCATTTCCGCTTCCATTGATCATGGCCACATTTCGAACATTGGACGGAAAGCCCAAAGCATCAAACTCGGTCTGGAAAACATCCCTGAAACCTACGGCGCCCATCGGCAATAATTTTGTTGGATCTTGGTCCGGAGGGGAAGCTGAATTGATATGACTGGAAAAATGATCGACGAGCATTTCCTTTGCTGCTGGGGAGTTCAAGACCTTATCGATCAATTCTTGTGCGGTTGGATCACCTGTCACCGATGCAAAATAATTGATGAGATATTGCAAACTTATCGGGATATTGGCGCCATTGTGAGGCACATCAAACGAAATGAATAGTCTGGTTTCCGAATCCATACTGTTGGTTTCCATATACGAAAGTGCATAGCGGGAAATAAGTCCACCCATACTAGGACCAAAAACCACAAGTTCCTCTTGGCCCACTTTATCAGCATTCAACTTATCGATCAATGCAATCAGTACCATAGCGTTCCGCTGGATATAATCCGAGCCACCGTCAATGACCACTCCGTTTGAAGTATATACCGGTGCATTGAGGATCACGATGTCATACCCTTCATTTCTAAGGATATCGCCCAAATTCTGTCCGTCAAAACTTAAACCGGCATAAATATCGCCGATCTTGCGGGAGTCTCCTGGATCGAAACCATCCAAAATAATAATGGGTTTGTCCAGAATGCCGTCATTGGTATCCAAAAATATTTCATACTCCCCTTCCCCAATAAAGGATTGGGTTTCATTATAACCTTGGAAGGGAATATTGGCGAAAATGGTTTGTGAAACTGTCCGTTCAGGATAAATGGCGGATTCTGGAATGTTCTGAAACCTTACTTGTCCAAAAGAAAATTGGATAGAAAGAATAGTTAAAATTAAGTAAATTTTCCTCATTAGTGATTGGTTTATAATTCGTTGGGAAAGATAAATAAAAAAAAGTAGTTCCCAGATATTATTTTATAATACTCAATAAATTTTCAGATTTTGCTATCCTTGCATCACCAAACTCATAAAACTATAAACCGAAAACGGGACAAATATTGGATGACGGATGCTCAAACAAAACCTGAATCCGAGAACCCATATCCCTCACTAATTGACTTCTACGAATATAGCAATATCCCCGAATTCCCCAATGTTCCCACTTTAATGTGCCAGAGAAATCAATGTCCAGATTCTCCAAAAAGAAAATTTAGGAAACTTATTAAAAATTAAACAGGCGTTGAAGAATAAAATGTAATGTCCTACTCTGTCAAAGCCCAACAGGGTGTGGGAGAGAATATAATGGTATAAAAGCACTATCGTTCCCGATTCAGGATCCGGTATTCCTCGTAACAATTTCCGATGGCGTCGAGAATTTGCAGGTCGTTTGCAGTAGTGATAAAATCCTTGGAATAATTGCATTTATTGAGAATTTCGTCAATGTCCACACGTTCCAGTTGAAGGACGGCCATTAGGGTTTCACGGTCAAATTTACTTTGCAGCAGGTTTCTGATTTCGTCATCTTCCTTCATCTTTTTCACCTTTCGCATTTGGTTGGGCCGTTTGCCAAAAACATTGTAGAGAAAATCAGCCGGATTGAAAATCGAACTCAATACCTTGCTTACTGCACCAGGTTGGTTGCCCCCGCCTTCATAACCCATATTGAGTCCAGCAATCCGGTATCTATAATTGTCATACACAGGAATAAGTTTAGCGTCAATTTCAAGGTAGCCGGTCAGTTGAACGGGTTTTACTACCACTTCCTCCAGCGCAATCCCAAGTTCGGTCATTTTTACTTTTATATCTCCAAATTTTGTCCAATCATGTGTCACGCGCACCCTTAACGACTTAAAACCCAAATAAGAAAAATACAGGGTATCGTTTACCGCAGCGTTCATGGCAAACTCCCCTTTGTCGTTGGTTGTGGTCCCAATTACCTGATTTAGGTTTACGATGTTCACATTCTCCAACAAATTATCGTTGGCATCGTTCATAACCACTCCTCTTACGGTAATTGTGTCCTGGGCAGAGGAAACCACAGTTATTAGAGAAAGGACCAAGACCAGGACAATGTGCTTCATAAAGGGGTTCAAGATATATACAAGCGTGGGAAAAGAGCCGAGATTATGTCTAACTATTTCAACACAAAGCTTTGCGTCCCACCGAAATTTTTGTTTTGCAAATATACCAAATATATTAGACGGAATCTTTATTCAAAAGTTTCAAAAATGAAGAAAACAAGGATGGTTTTTGGAGGTAATCGAACTGGAACTTATTTGGGTCATCCCAATTCAGAAATTATTCAATCTCTTCATACTCCACATATTCCCCAACTTTTTTTCCAGAGCGACGGTTTTTGGGAGGCATAGCGTCTATACTCACTTTCCCTTCTTTTTGTGGAGAATCAGCAGGATTTTCAGGGTTTCCAAAAAACTGTCCAAATTGCTGGCCAGCTTTTTTGGAAATATACCGTAGAATATAGGGGGTGGCCAGTCTTATGGTCAATTTTAAACCATAGTATACCAAAAGAACGATCAATATCGTTTTGAGAAGCGTCATCATACTATTCAAATTCTGCCCAAAAATAAAGACTGAAACATTAAAAGACGAACAATCGCTATTAAATTAATGGTAAAATCTTTTACCTTTGGGCAAAACCGACCACTTCTATGAAACAGAAATATTTTTACCTGTTTTTAATATGCTTTCTCCCATTCTTAAAAGTTTCGGCTCAATATACCGAATTGATGAATTCCAACCGCCCGGGGAGTTCCCAAGGGGCTTTTGCGGTGGGAATGGATGTTGTGCAATTGGAAACGGGGTTTAGTTATGGAAAGGAAAAGCACAACTTATTGTTCACCGAAACCGATGGTTGGGGAATTGATTATTCCCTCCGATATGGTTTTTGGAAAGAAAGACTGGAAATAAGTATGATGGGCGAATTCCACTCAAGCGCCATCACATATACCAATTATATTCCCGAAAAAGAACAGAAAATTTCAGATTTCAAAAGCAATACATTTGGGGCAAAATATCTGCTCTACGACCCGCATAGGAAACGGGAGCTTCAAGGGCCAAATTTGTACAGTTGGAGGGCCAACAACAAGTTTCAGTGGGAAGATCTCCTTCCTGCCGTAGCTTTATATGTAGGGGTGAACCTCGATTTTGCGGACAATCCTTATCTGCCTGGGGACAAAAGCCAATTCAGCCCAAAATTTGTACTTTCCACACAGCACAACTGGATAGGCGGTTGGGTTTTCGTCACAAATATTATTGTGGATCGTGTAACCACTGAATTTCCTTCCTATGAATACATTTTAACACTTACCCACGCCACTCATCGTTATTTTTCATTATTTGTGGAAAACCATGGTATTAAAAGCGATTTCTACGCCGATCAACTTTTGCGTGGCGGAGTTGCCATTTTGGTCAATCCCGATTTTCAAGTGGACCTTTCTGTCACAACTAATTTCAAGGAAACCCCATCAGTGTTTTATGGCAGAATCGGACTCGCCTACAGATTCGATAACCATTCAACAGATGAATATATTGAAGACATCGATCCAAATGATGGCTATAAGGGCAAGGAGAATGATGACCCCGGAACCGATGAAGAGGGTCTACAGATGGAGCTGGAAGGGGAACGTTAAATTTTTAGAAATGATCACAGTTAAAGAAATAGCCAGTAAAAGCGAGCTTAAAAAGTTTATTGCTTTTCCATTTAGCTTATATAAAAATAATCCCTATTGGGTGCCTTCCCTGATAAAGGACGAAATGAAGACCCTGGATCCCAATGAAAACCCGGTCTTTAAAAATGCGGAGTCGTGGTATTATTTGGCTTACAAAGAGAAAAAGATCGTGGGCCGGATCGCTGTAATTATCAATCATCTGGAAACAAAGGAACAGGGAAAGAAAAAAATCCGTTTCGGGTGGTTGGATATGGTAGATGATATAGAAGTTACCAAAGCCTTATTGGAAAAGGTTTATGAAAAAGGCCGGGAGTACCAACTGGAATATGCCGAAGGCCCGATGGGGTTTAGCAATATGGAAAAAGCAGGAATCCTTACAATGGGCTTTGGGGAAATGAATACTATGATCACTTGGTACCACCATCCATATTATGCAGCTCATTTAGAAAAACTGGGGTACGAAAAACAAGCGACTTGGGTTGAATACCGCCTAAAAATCCCAAAAAAGATTTTTGAAAAAGTGGCAAAATTTTCCAAAATCGTTCGTGAGCGATATTCCCTATCGGTGATCCGTTTTAAAAATAAAAAGGAGATACTTCCCTATGTAAATGATATGTTCGGATTGCTGAACAAAACATACAACACCCTCCAAACCTTTGTGCCGATACAACAATATCAAATTGATTATTACAAAAAGAAATATTTCAGCTTCATCCATCCCGATTATATCTGTTGCATACGGGATGAAAAGGGAAAACTGATTGCTTTTTCAATTGTGATGCCTTCATTTTCAAAAGCACTTAAAAAGGCCAATGGAAAATTACTGCCTTTTGGGTGGAAATATATTTTGGATGCGCAACGAAAAAACGACACTGCCGCTTTTTATTTAATTGGAATAGACCCTGAATATCAAGGAAAAGGGGTGACGGCCGTAATTTTTGAAGAGATGCAAGAGCTTTTCACCGCCAAGGGAATTCACACTGTAGAAACAAATCCTGAATTAAAGGAAAACACCGCCGTACAATTGCTTTGGAAAGACTATAGTCCGGAACAGCACAAGGAGCGCAGTACTTTTAGGAAGGATTTGTGATGTTTCTACAATAGCATCCAAATCGTTTTTTTATTGAGACCAAAGTTTTGAAAACCAAGTTTATACCCACCAGAATTAAAAACCGGCCTTGAAGTTGTCCCTCATTTCTTCTTTCCTACTCCTTGTGCATAAAAGCCTGTTTTGCCAATAGTTCCGCTTCGGTTTCAACAATGTCCTCATCTGGAACACAGCAATCGACCGGGCAAACTGCGGCACATTGCGGCTCTTCGTGGAATCCCATACATTCGGTACATTTATCGGGTACTATAAAATATATTTCATCACTGATCGGCTCTTGGGGCTCATCAGCATCTACCTCTTTGCCATTTGGCAAAACCACCTTTCCACTTAGGTCCGTTCCATCGGAATATCGCCAGTCGTCAGCACCTTCATAAATTGCATTGTTCGGACATTCAGGCTCACAGGCACCACAGTTGATAC
>CAZMDY010000059.1:0-11157 GCA_964565295.1 uncultured Aequorivita sp.
TTGAACATATTCCCTGCTACTCAAAAAGAAACTCAATATCTTCCTTGCTCAGGTTTTTTACAAAGTTTTCGTCGTTGCTGATCACTTCGTCCGAGATGGATTGCTTTTTGTTCTGCAAGGCGATGATCTTTTCCTCAATGGTTTCCTTGCAAATCATATTATAGGCAAAGACATGTTGGTTCTGTCCAATTCGATGCACACGGTCAATGGCCTGTTGCTGTACGGCTTTGTTCCACCAAGGTTCCACAAGAAAAACATAGTTTGCCCGGGTAAGGTTGATTCCTGAATTTCCCGCCATCAAACTCAGTAAAAACACCTGGACATCCGAGTTTTCGTTCTGAAATTCAGAAACTAAGGAAATGCGTTTTTCGGCAGGAGTGCTTCCGCTAAAACTGAGATATTTAATTCCGTGGCGGTCGAATTCCTCTGCGAGCAAATCTATCGACCCCAAAAACTGGGAAAAAACAATGACCTTATTGTCCTTTAAATTAGAGGTCAACGATTCAATAAGCTGGTTCACTTTAATGGAAGAAGCATCCTTAAATTCATCGAACTCCTTTAAGAGTCTGGGCGAACTGCACGCTTGGCGCAGTTTGGTAATTCCTTGTAAAACGCCAAGTTTGGCTTTGTTCAGTCCCTTGTCATTGATTTCGACCAATATGTTTTTCTTGATTTGTTTTTTGAGTGCTTCATAAGCCGTTCGCTGGTCTTGGTCCATTTCGCACCACATAACGGATTCGGTTTTTTGCGGCAAATCAGGTGCGGCAATTTCTTTGGTCCGCCTTAAAATAAATGGATTGGTAAGCCTTCGAAGCATTTCGGTATGACCTGAAACCGTATTCTGAATGGGTTTTTCGAAATCGTCGCAGAACTTTTTTTGTGAGTAAAAAAGCTGGGGCAGCAAGAAGTTCAACTGGGGAAACAAATCGGACACATTGTTCATAATAGGAGTTCCGTTGAGGATCACCCTTCTTTTACCTGTAAGGCGAAGCACCGCTTGTGTCTGCTTGGCCTGATAATTTTTGATGTTATGGCTTTCATCCAATATAATGCCGTCCCAAACCAGGTTGATAAACTTCTCGTTATCATTGCGGATAATAGCATAAGAAGAAATAAGAACATCGTTGCCGGATTCCAAAAATTGGGTGAAATCCCTGTCTGTACCGTGATAAACGGAAAGATTTATGGAAGGCGCAAATTTTTCAAATTCATTTTTCCAGTTGTAGATCAATGAAGCTGGACAGATTATCAAAATTTTTAGAGTGGGATGCTGTTCCTTCCAATGGGCGATGGACGTTATGGTCTGGAGGGTTTTCCCCAAACCCATTTCATCTGCAAGCAGCGTTCCGGCATTGACCTCTGCCATCATATTGATCCATTCGTACCCTTTTTGTTGGTATTTTCTCAGCTCGGCATTTATCGTCTTTGGAACGGGATACAGTATTTCATCCGTTTGGTTCCACTGTTCCCATTTTCGCATCCAGTTTTCCGGGAGAATATAACCCAGGCTTTTTTGTTGTTGGACAAGCGATTCTGAAACGATCAAAATCCATTTGGCAAAGGTTATTTCGTCTTTGTTGGTAGTGGAATATCTCAACATCAAAGCATATTGCCTCAACCATTCGTCGGTAAGTATTCCTAAGGTATTGTCCTTGAGAAGCACGAACTTCTTATCCTCATTGATAGCTTTTTGAAGGGATTTTGGATCTATTTTTTCTTTGCCAAAATTAGTCTCAATTCGGGCAACAATCTCGTTGTCAATAGTTTTTAATACATTAAATGTTGTTTGGATCGGATGTTGTGAATATCGAAAATATCCCAACATGTCCATTCCTATTACTGAAAAGTTATCCTTGAGTTGTTCGTGATAGAAGTTAAAAAACCAATTCTTTTTGGAAGCTTCCGCAAAGGTGAGGTAAAAACTTTGCTGTCCTTTAAAATTTGGATGTGCCTGCTGTAGAAAATCCAAAGTTTCTTTTTCGGTTTCTTTGTTTCTTCGGTAAATGATCTTCTTTTCGCCATCATAAATTTCGAAAAAATCCTTATTGTCCTCAACGATAGTCCCATCATAATCCCAGCGGGGGATAAACAACAATAGATTTCCGCCCAATTCTGAAACTTGGATGAGGGTATCTGGCACAATTTCCCTTATTTCTTCCCGAAAAACTCCGGAAGTATCCAAGGGATAATTTTTGAGTTTTGGATAATAATTCCGAGTAAATTCCTTGTGATCTAAGGTTTCTGTTTTTTGCAATTCTTCCAATAACTGCCAGTCGGATTTCTTTAAAAAATAATAAGAATTTTCACGAAGCACCAAAAAGTTGAATTGTTTTAAGGTTTTTAGATCAAAGAGCTCATTTTCAATTCTGACAAAAGTCCTTATTGTCAATTTTCGGTCCTTATTAACAATTTTAAACGACAGCTCAGGAGTTTCCTCTCCAAATTTACAAGCCAGATTGGTAAACCCGTTTTTAGAAGTTCGGATTTTGTGATACGGGTTTAGTTCCGGCAAAACAACGGCTATTTTACGAAAAGATTCGTAAAAATATTGTGACAAATACTTGCGAAGGTATTCTTCCTCGGTTATGTTCAGTTTTACCTTGTGGTAGTTGGAAACAATGTGCTTTTCTTCGATTATAACCCTTTCTTCGGCAAACAGTTTTAGCCGTTTGAGTTTTTCGCCATCATACAGCATCGACAATGAATCAAGGTTATAATCTGAATAATAGACATTAGTTTTCCCTCCTGTTTTTACTTTTGTAAAAAAAGAAAAAGGCATCTCCAACCGCCCAAATTTTTCCGGGTCAAATAATAAACAATCGTCCATGAACTAAAAACTTTTTCAACTCCAAAACTACTCAGGAATGTTGTTTTACCCGATAAGTTCTGCAACTTTTGCCCAAGAAAAAAAGTATAAACGAAAATGCCTATCCCTTTGTAATTCTTTTTAAAATAAAACACTTATCGTATTGGATTTAAATTCAGACATATCTTAAGTAGCTTTATGAGAGCTTTAAACTCTGTGGGGCTTTCAGTGTTTATTCTTTAAAATTTTATCCCCAAAGAAACTCCAAAGCCCTTAACTCCATAATTTTGTTCTTCATCGATAAATACGGCTTCTTTAAATTTCTTAAAAAACTCAAATACATACTGCGTTTCTTGATTGTTTGTCCAAGTCACGCCCAAACCAATTTTTACAGAACGCCCTTCTGTGAATACCTCTCCAATTTTTAGATTTTTCCCCATTTGTAAAAATGCGAATGGGGAATCATAGCCGTACTCATAAAAATAAAGTCGAAAATCACCAATAACAGGGATTGACCAAAAAGTTTTATCGATATTCCAATCAACGCCAAGACCCGCAGATACTGAAAGATAATCGAATAAAAAGATGCCGTGAAGTGTGGTTACTTCAACAGCTAATCCTTTTTGGATTCTGGATTCACTTTCATTCCCGAAACGGCTGTCGTAATTTCCGTTTATGGAAATGGTTGTGGTGGATGTATAATTTTCGTTCCACCAACTTTCATTTCCGTCCGATTGTTGGGCAAAAGATTGCAAAGAAATAAATACAATGCATAAAAATAATCTCATGTTGAAAAACTAAAAAAGGGGATGAACGAAACCGTTTATCCCCTTATAATTTATGAAAATCAAATTTATTTATTCCTCCTCCTTCTTCGCTTCTTTTTCAGCTTGTGCTGGAGCGGCCTTTGCTGCAGGAGCTGCGGTAGCGGCTTCAGTTCCAGTTCCGCTTCCGCGACGACTTCTACGAGTGGTTTTCTTCTTGGTTGCTTTGCCAGCATTGTAAAGCTCGTTGAAATCAACCAACTCTATCATTGCCATATCGGCGTTGTCACCAAGACGGTTGCCCAATTTGATAATGCGGGTATAACCTCCCGGACGGTCACCGACTTTTGGCGCTACGGTCCTGAAAAGTTCCGCAACTGCTTCCTTTTGGCGCAATTTTGCAAAAACCAAACGGCGGTTGTGCGTAGTGTCTTCCTTGGATTTTGTTACCAATGGTTCTACAAACTGCTTTAATGCTTTCGCTTTTGCCACTGTTGTATTGATTCTTTTGTGCTCAATCAAGGAGTTCGCCATATTGGCCAACATTGAGTGTCTGTGGGCAGTTTTTCTACCGAGGTGATTGTGTTTTTTTCCGTGTCTCATGACATTTTATATTTCATCATCTTGCTACTATACCCACGGTGGGGAGCAAACTATGACGGGTTAAATTGATTTACGATTGTCGATTTTAGATTTACGATTTTAGAAATCTAAAATCGTAAACCGTACATCTTAAAATCCTTTAGTCTTTATCTAATTTATATCTTGTAAGGTCCATCCCAAAGTCCAAGCCTTTCACAGCCACGAGCTCCTCAAGTTCGGTCAATGATTTTTTTCCAAAGTTTCGGAATTTCATCAAATCATTTTTGTTATAGGATACTAGATCGCCCAAAGAGTCTACTTCTGCCGCCTTCAAACAGTTTAGCGCACGAACTGACAGATCCAGATCTACCAATTTTGTTTTGAGCAACTGGCGCATGTGAAGGGATTCCTCATCATACGTTTCTGTTTGTGCAATCTCGTCAGCTTCCAAAGTGATGCGTTCATCGCTGAACAACATAAAATGGTGAATCAGTGTTTTTGCTGCTTCGGTCAGTGCATCTTTTGGATGTATGGAACCATCGGTCAAGATTTCAAATACCAATTTTTCATAATCGGTTTTCTGTTCAACACGAAAATTTTCAATACTGTATTTTACGTTCTTGATCGGCGTATAAATAGAATCCATAAAAATGGTTCCCATTGGCGCATTTGCTTTTTTATTTTCTTCTGCCGGAACATAGCCGCGTCCTTTTTCGATGGTAATTTCCAAATTCAAGTTAACTTTTGGATCCATATTGCAAAGAACCAAATCAGGGTTTAACACTTGGAATCCTGAAATAAATTTTTGAAAATCGCCAGCTGTCAATTGTTCAGATCCAGATGCGGAAATAGTAACCGTTTCGTTGTCAATTTCTTCAATCTGTCTTTTGAAACGAACTTGTTTAAGGTTCAAAATAATTTCGGTAACATCTTCCACTACTCCAGCAATGGCAGAAAATTCGTGGTCCACCCCTTCGATACGAACCGAGGTGATGGCGAATCCTTCCAAAGAGGAAAGTAGTACGCGTCTTAATGCGTTACCAATGGTAAGTCCATATCCGGGCTCCAAGGGACGGAATTCAAATTTCCCTTCGAAATCGGTTGAAGTGACCATAATAACTTTATCAGGCTTCTGAAAATTAAATATTGCCATAATTTGACTTTGTGTGTTATTGTTATTTAGAATATAATTCAACTATCAACTGTTCGTTGATATTTTCTGGAATCTGGATGCGCTCTGGAGTCGAAACGAAAGTTCCTTCCTTTTTGTCCCCGTTCCAGGTAATCCATTCGTATACGTGATTGGCATTTGATAAAGAGTCATTGATTGCTTGAAGAGATTTTGATTTCTCTCGAACCGCAATAACATCACCTGCTTTCACTTGATAGGATGGAATGTTCACTTTCTCACCGTTTACAGTTATGTGACGGTGTGAGACCAATTGTCTGGCGCCGGCACGACTGGGTGAAATCCCCATTCTGTACACCACATTGTCCAAACGTGACTCACACATTTGGAGCAGTACCTGACCAGTTATCCCTGGGGCGGCATTTGCTTTTTTGAACATGTTTCTGAACTGCCGCTCCAAGATACCATAGGTGTATCGAGCTTTTTGTTTCTCGGCCAATTGGATTGCATATTCAGATTTTTTGCCCCTTCTACGCGCATTACCGTGTTGCCCGGGAGGATAGTTTCTTTTTTCGAAGGATTTATCGTCTCCGAAAATTGCTTCGCTAAATTTGCGGGCAATTTTTGTTTTTGGACCAGTATATCTTGCCATTTTAAATTAAGGTTTTGAAGAAAAAACTAAATTAAGGTCTTTTGGTTGAGCCGAGATATCTTGGCTGCACATCCTTTAGTTCTTTATTACTTCAGATTGATATTTATTAATTAATCTATTTGATCGGGATTTGCAATTTAGGATTGAAAAAATCCAAAATCGTAAATCGTTATACTCTTCTTCTTTTTGGAGGTCGGCATCCGTTGTGTGGCATTGGGGTGATGTCGATGATTTCCGAAACTTCGATTCCAGAGTTGTGGATGGATCGAATTGCGGACTCCCTACCGTTTCCAGGCCCTTTTACATATACCTTTACCTTGCGCAAACCAGCATCGTGTGCAACTTTGGCACATTCCTCAGCAGCCAATTGGGCAGCATACGGTGTGTTTTTCTTTGATCCTCGGAACCCCATTTTACCGGCCGATGACCAAGCGATAACATCGCCGCTCTTGTTGGTCAATGAAATAATAATGTTGTTGAAAGAAGCTGTGATATGAGCCTCTCCAATAGATTCAACATTGACTTTTCGTTTCTTGACTGATTTTGTTGTTTTTTGACTTGTCTTTGCCATAATCTTAAGGTTATTTAGTCACTTTTTTCTTGTTTGCGACTGTTTTACGTCTTCCTTTTCTAGTACGTGAGTTATTCTTGGTACGTTGTCCTCTCAAGGGAAGACCCGATCTGTGACGAATACCTCTGTAACAACCAATATCCATTAAGCGTTTGATGCTCAATTGGACTTCACTACGTAATTCACCTTCGATTTTGAAAGACCCTACCGCCTCACGAATAGCTCCGATTTCATCATCGTTCCATTCGCTTACCTTTTTGTCTTCGTCAACCCCGGCTTTTTCAAGTATATTCTGTGCACGGCTCTTGCCGATTCCAAAGATATACGTTAACGCGATTACACCCCTTTTGTGCTTCGGGATATCTACACCTGCGATTCTTGCCATAACTTATCCTTGTCTTTGTTTGAACTTTGGGTTCTTTTTGTTAATTACATATAATCTGCCCTTTCTGCGAACAATCTTGCAGTCGGCACTTCTTTTTTTTACGGATGCTCTTACTTTCATCTTAGTTTCAGGTTTCAGGTTTCAGGTTTCAGGTTATGTTTCTAACTTGAAACCTGAAACTACTTTAAATAATTTTAATATCTATAGGTAATTCTTGCCTTTGTTAAATCGTAAGGGCTCATTTCGAGCTTCACTTTATCACCCGGCAACAATTTGATATAGTGCATACGCATCTTGCCAGAAATGTGCGCAGTCACAACGTGACCGTTTTCCAATTCCACACGAAACATTGCATTGGAAAGTGCTTCCACTATGCTCCCATCTTGCTCAATTGCGTTTTGTTTAGCCATTTAATTTATTGTATATTCTTTATTGTTATTAATATTTTCTGCCAACTGGCGTTGAAAACCGCCTATTTCTTTAGGCTACAGCTTTCCTGTTCTTACCGCTCTTCATCAGCCCATCATAATGACGGTTCAACAAATACGAGTTTACCTGTTGCATAGTATCTATGGCAACCCCCACCATAATTAGAAGGGACGTACCTCCATAAAACAACGCCCACCCCTGTTGGATCCCCATCAGCTTAACGACGAATGCAGGGAATATTGCAATCAACGCTAGGAATATGGATCCCGGAAGGGTTATCTGCGACATTATCCTGTCGAGATATTCCGCTGTTTGACCCCCTGGTTTTATCCCTGGGATAAACCCGCCACTGCGCTTTAGGTCGTCTGCCATTTTATTGGTAGGAACGGTAATTGCCGTATAGAAGTATGTAAAGACAATGATCAGGAGCGCAAATACCACATTGTACCACAGCCCGAAAATATCACTAAATGTAGCCTGGACCCTTTGGGCAAAATCGCTTTCGGAAAGACTGGCCACGGTAGAAGGGACAAACATGATTGCCTGGGCAAAGATGATCGGCATTACTCCAGAGGCATTTAACTTTAGCGGGATAAATTGGCGTGCCCCAAATATATTTTTCTCATACCCACCGCTTGCGGTTCTTCTGGCGTATTGTACAGGTATTTTTCGAACTGCCATTACAAGCATAACTGATAATAGGATGATAACGAACCAGATAACCAATTCGATAAGGATCATAATCAACCCACCGTTAGATTCCACCACTCTAGAAACAAATTCCTGGGCAAAGGCCTGTGGCAAGTTGGCGATGATACCTACCATAATCAATATGGAAATACCGTTACCTACACCTTTATCAGTTATCTTTTCACCCAGCCACATTGCAAAAATGGTACCGGTAACTAGGATTATTACAGAAGAAAGGTAGAACATAAAACTTTGTCCCATTACAAAGGCTTCTGGTGGCACTCCCATTGCTGGAAGACCGGCAAGGTAGGTTGGCGCTTGAACCATACATATCCCAATGGTCAACCATCGAGTAATCTGGTTGATTTTTTTACGACCGCTCTCGCCCTCCTTTTGGAGTTTCTGGAGATAGGGTACGGCTATTTGCATTAACTGTACAACAATGGATGCAGAGATATAGGGCATAATTCCCAACGCAAAAACGGAGGCATTGGCAAAAGCCCCTCCGGTGAATGCATTAAGCAATCCTGTAAGACCGCCGGAATCGAATTTACCGGCAAAAGAGGCAAGCATATCTGCATCAATACCCGGGAGTACTACTTGTGCACCAAAACGGTACACCAGCAACATTCCAAGGGTAAGCATGATACGATTGCGAAGCTCCTCAATTTTCCAAACATTCTTTAAGGTGTCGATAAATTTCATCCTTCTCCTTATTACAATGTTATTACTTCTCCACCTGCTGCCTCGATAGCTTCTTTAGCAGAAGCTGTAAACTTGTGGGCTGATACCTTCAATTTAGCTTTTATTTCTCCTCTTCCCAATATCTTCACCATCTCGTTTTTGCCAGCTAGGCCCAAACCGACCAAAGTTTCAAAATCTACTGAGTCATTCAATCTCTTATCGTCCACCAACTGTTGTAGCGTATCGATATTGATCCCTCTAAATTCCTTCCTATTGACGTTGGTAAAGCCGAATTTTGGCACACGGCGCTGAAGGGGCATTTGGCCACCCTCGAATCCAATTTTCTTGGAATACCCTGAACGTGATTTTGCTCCTTTGTGTCCTCGAGCGGCTGTACCGCCTTTACCGGAACCTTGTCCGCGACCTACTCGCTTGCCTTTGTTTTTCGCCGATCCTGCGGCGGGTTGTAAGTTACTTAAATCCATTTCGTGTGTGCCTTATACGGTTTCAACTGAAACCAGGTGATTAACTTTGTTGATCATTCCAAGAATGCTTGGCGTATCCTCATGTTCCACTGTCTGGTTCATTTTGTGAAGCCCCAATGATTCCATAATTCTCTTTTGGTTTTGTGGGCGCTTAATTACGCTCTTAACCTTCGTTACTCTAATTTTTGCCATCTCGATATCTTTTTTTAACCATTGAAAACTTTATCCAGGGTGATTCCACGTTGGTCGGCGATGGTCTGAGCACTTCGCATTTGCAATAGTGCGTCAAAAGTGGCCTTTACCACGTTGTGTGGATTGGAGGAACCCTGTGATTTTGATAACACGTCGTGAACGCCCAAAGACTCCAATACCGCACGTACAGCACCGCCCGCTATAACTCCCGTACCGGGGGCGGCTGGAATAAGATTTACACGTGCTCCGGCGTACTTTCCTTTTTGTTCGTGGGGCACGGTTCTTTTGTTAAGTGGGATCCGGATCAGGTTCTTCTTGGCATCCTCAATTGCCTTGGCAATTGCACTTGCAACGTCCTTGGATTTTCCAAGACCCTGGCCAACAACCCCATTTTCGTCACCAACAACTACAATAGCTGAAAATCCAAAGGCTCTACCCCCCTTGGTTACTTTGGTTACACGTTGTACACCTACCAATCGGTCCTTTAATTCAAGTCCAACGGGTTTCACTAATTCTACGTTTTTATAATCTTGATACATAATGCTACTTAGAATTTAAGGCCACCTTCACGTGCACCTTCAGCTAATGATTTTACTCTTCCGTGATATAGGTAACCTCCTCTGTCAAAAGCGATGGCTTCCACGCCAGCCTTTACAGCTTTTTCAGCGATCAGTTTTCCTACCATTTTGGCGGCCTCGGTCTTGTTGACCTTGGATGCGTCTATATCCTTATCTCGTGTAGATGCAGCGGTAATGGTATTGCCGTTTACATCGTCAATAATTTGGGCGTATATTTCCTTGTTGCTCCTGAAAACTGCCAAACGTGGGCGACTTTCGGTACCCCTTACCGTTTTTCTAATTCTCTTTCGCAGGCGCGTTCTTCTTTCGTATTTTGATAATGCCATTTTTTTGGATTTTAGATTTTAGATCTTAGATTTTAGAAATCTCTGCAGTAAAACAGTTTTTTCGTCCCAATAAAATCTCTAAAAAATTTATGCAGATTTTCCTGCTTTTCTTCTTAATTCCTCTCCAACGAATTTGATTCCCTTTCCTTTGTAGGGTTCTGGCTTCCTGAAGCTACGGATTTTCGCGGCCACTTGGCCCACCAACTGCTTATCGTGGGAGGTCAATTTTACGATTGGATTCTTCCCCTTATCCGATACGGTTTCTATCTTAACTTCCGGAGCAATGTCCAAAACAATGTTGTGTGAGAAACCTAGGGCCAAATCCAATTTCTGTCCTTGGTTACTGGCGCGGAAACCCACACCTACCAATTCCAGGTTTTTTGTCCATCCTTCGCTAACCCCGTGTACCATATTGTTGATAAGGGATCTGTAAAGACCGTGTTTCGCAACATGATCTTTTGATTCTGAAGGACGTTCCAAAACTATATGGTCATCTTCTACTTTTACGGTTACATCAGAAAACTCCTGAGACAACTCGCCTAATTTTCCTTTTACGGTAATGACGTTGTCCTTAACATCAATTGTAACACCTTTTGGGATGGATACCGGGCTTTTACCTATTCTTGACATCTTGTCTAATTTTTAGTAAACGTAACACAAAACTTCGCCACCAACATTCTCTGCTTTTGCCTGTTTGTTCGTCATAACTCCCGAAGAGGTTGAAACAATGGCAATCCCCAGGCCGTTAAGCACACGGGGTAGATCAGCGGAACCAGCATATTTACGTAAACCGGGTTTACTTATTCTTTGAATTTTCCTGATCACGGACTCCTTTGTGAGCTTGTCGTATTTCAACGCAATTTTGATGGTCCCCTGGGGGGTGC
>CAZMDY010000060.1:0-11081 GCA_964565295.1 uncultured Aequorivita sp.
TGCGGCTTTGAAACTATCTCTCAAAGTATAGCTCCTCTTTTGTTGATTTCTCAATTTGGAATTTCCCTCAACTATTCAGCTTAAAAATTTCCCCTTAATTCAATATGATTTTAATGGAAATGACATGGGTATTCTCCAAGGTGAATTGAACAATGTAAAATCCGTCAACAAGATGATTTAAGTCGAGAATCCCTTTTCCATTGTTCCCTGTCTTATTATAAATACGTTGTCCGGACACATTATAGAGAGCTATTTCTTTTATGGGCGAGGAAAGGTTGCCCAAATCATAATTGAGAATTTTTCCATCTACAAATATATCAACACTCCCCGCGGAATGATCTTCTATTCCAAGAGATTTGGATTTGGCTGTTTCTATTAGAAATTCCAAGCCGAGCTTTGTAAATTTTACAGAATGGTCTGGAGTATTGAAAAATGAATAAACGTCATTTGGAGTGTGTATGTTTGGATTGTCGTGTCCCATTGCAGCCTCAAAGGGGAATGCGGCCCTATATCCATACTGCGCCCAACTTGCATGGTCTGAACAAGCGTAGCCACAAGCTGTATAACCATAAGTAAAAGTATGGTTACCAGAACCATTGTAGTGATCCATCAAATCAACAAGAAAAGTATTTAAATCGTTGCTGTTGTAGGAGTCTGTGGTAATAAAAATATCGTCACTGGATCCGTTGTACCCGGTCATATCGAACTGCACATAGGCTATAACGTTAACGTCGTCATTGAAATATTCATTTGCTATTTCATCAGAGCCAACCAAACCGATTTCCTCTGCCGCAAAAGCCATAACTTCAATTGTCCTACTTGGAACAAAGCCTTTTTCCAACAACACTCGCACCATTTCATTTAAGGAAGCGATTCCCGAAGCATTATCATCGGCTCCTGGGGCATTCACATTATTCCAAGAAGTTGAATCTATATGGCCGCCAACGATTACAAATTCATCTGGCCTGTCGGCTCCGTCCATCGTTAAGATAACTGATGGCATCGGGGTGTTCACGTGGGAATAGAGTCGCGTATGGACATCTGTTCTGCCCGATAAGGCTATCATCGCATCCCATTTCGCTTTCTGGTTCATAACGGCTTGAACTGCCTGCGCCATGGTATGATATCTGGTTCCGTATGCTTCGAGCTCCAATATATCATTCTCAATATTGATAGGATCGACCATATCCAGACATTGATTTACCAACACATCCTCTGTAATTGTGAATTGGATGTTTGTAGTTCTTTTGGCAACAGGCTCCAATGCTTCTATCGCTCTTTTTTCGGAAGACCTAAAAATATATCCGGGGCCGTGGGTGAGCACATTTTCATGAATCAAATGGGTTGATTCTTCACTTAAAAATACGGCAGCCTGTGAATCTGTGCTTGACAATATCTCAATTCCTTCGGGATAAAGCGCCTTAAACGACAAGGCATCTGCAGCATCCATGGTGGCATACACAGATAACTCGCTCTGAGCAAATAATGAAATTGGGACTAAGAAAAACAGGAATATTCCGGAGACTAATTTTTTCATCTTATTTCTATTAAAAATGGATTTGTAAAGTTAAATCATCCAAGGAACTTCTACTGGATTTATGGGAAATTTTATTCTCTCCATTCAATTATTTCCTGATAATTTCAGTTAAAACGTATACACCTTATCGAATGTTCTGCAAACTTTTTTATTTTTGGTATTAGGACATTACTTTTATTTATATTGGAAAAGCTCAATCCCAATCGATGGGTGGACAATTACGCCGATTATCTGTACAACTATACCATTGTTCGGGTCAACGACCCCATGGCTGCCGAAGATATTATTTCTGAAACCTTTTTGGCAGCATTAAAAGCGATAAAAAATTTCAAGGGAGAAGCTTCCGAACGCACATGGTTGATATCCATATTAAGGCATAAGATTATTGACTATTACAGAAAGAACAGTTCTGATAAAGGAAAATCTGAGATCCACATGTCTTATCTCAATCCAGATTCTGAAGGGGACTGGTTGGAAGAAAATGCAGCTGATCCATTTGATCGTACCGCGGAAAACACAATGGAAAACGAGGAACTGCGACTGACGATACTGAAATGCATGGAGAAATTGCCAGAACGACATGCCGAAATATTCAAAATGAAGACCATTGAAGGTTTTGACACAGATGTAATTTGTAAAGAATTTAACATCACACCGTCTAACCTTTGGGTGATCATCCACAGAGCTCGACAAACATTGATGGCATGTTTGGAAAAAAATTGGTTTAAATAAAATTACACTATGAGATTTTTTTTAAAATGCAACGAAAGCACTAAGGTTTGTGACAAACGCCAATACGAAGAAGCCAGTTTTTGGGATAATTTCAGAATGAGAATGCACATTCTGGTTTGTAAATTCTGCCGCGAATACAATACAAACAATACAAAATTGACAAAAAGCATAAAATCGGCGGACATAAAAACGTTTCCCCACAACAAAAAGGAAGTTCTTAGAGACCAGATAAACCATGAAATAAACACTACTCAAAAACCTTGAGCTTATTTAAAAGAAAGTAAAAAAGCCACCATAAAACAGGTAAACCCTCGATCCAAAATGAAGCAAAATAGCGACTTTGTGTTGGTTTTGATACAATAACCAAAATACCCAAAGCCACCAAAAAAATCAATAATCCCAACCTATATTCCCTCTCATAGACTTTTTTAGAAAACTCAAGAATCAAAACAATCACCAAAAGCACTTCCCCAAACAGTTTAGTTCCCTTCAGTCCCAATTGCTGGGGCAAAGTCCTTAGATCCATTGCATCGCGGGAAATATCCCGAATCTCAAAAGGAACCATCAAAACAATAACGATAAGGATCCGTTGAAGGAAGGACAGAAAAATATCATAGGAAAAGGCGGCATTGGCCGTAACCACAGGAACCATCACGGTAAACCCCGCCCAGACAAAGGCAACGATAAAAATTTTTGTTCCAGTAAGATTTCTAAGGCTTTTGTGACGCACCACCGGAACAGCATAAAGAACAGTCAATATTCCGAACACAACAGAGAGAACTACCACACTTAAAGGAAGAAAAAACATTATAAAAAAAAGCAGAACCACACACAGAACAGAGAAAATCCGTATGGCCACCAAGGATCTTGACATACGATGATGCTGAATTGTGGCAATGTTTGCGTACTTCACAAAATTATAGCCCGTTATGCTTGCTAAAAAAACATATGCCCACAGCTCAAATGAAACCATTAAATCAAACTCGAAAACGGTAACTGCCGATAAAGCAAGAACAGCTAAGGCAATGTGAATACTACTGTTTATGTAGAAAGCAAAAAACCACTGTAGAAATTTCATTAATCCAAAATTAAACAAAGAGCAAAACACATTATGCTTTCAATTATAGATTTATTTTCAGACATACAAACTTTTACTTATTCACGTTTAAAATTGTAATTTTGCAAACTTAATTTCAATCCTAATTTAATGAACACAGATTCTTTTGCTTTAAGGCACATAGGCCCACGGGAAAGCGACCTTTCCCAAATGTTGGAGACAGTTGGTGCTACTTCGTTGGACCAACTGATGTATGAAACCGTTCCTGACGATATACTGTTGAAAAAAGCACTCGATCTTGAAGTTGCCATGAGCGAACAAGAGTACTTGGAACATATAACCGAGCTATCCTCAAAAAACAAGGTTTTCAAAACCTATATAGGATTGGGATATCACCAATCCAACATGCCTCCAGTGATACAGAGGAACATCCTCGAAAATCCAGGATGGTATACCGCTTATACACCCTACCAAGCCGAGATTTCGCAAGGACGATTGGAGGCATTGCTGAATTTCCAAACAGTAATCACCGATCTGACCGGAATGGAACTAGCCAACGCATCGCTACTGGACGAATCCACGGCTGCCGCTGAAGCTATGTCCCTTCTTTTTGCCGTGCGTGAAAGAGAGAAAAAGAAAAACAACGCTTCCAAATTTTTTGTTTCCGAAGATATCCTTCCCCAAACCCTCGCCCTTTTACAGACCCGTTCCACACCTTTGGAAATTGAACTTGTTGTTGGCAACCACGAAGAATTTGATTTTTCGGAAGATTTTTTCGGGGCAGTTCTACAATATCCTGGAAAAACGGGAAAAGTGCACAACTACAAGGAATTTATTCAAAAAGCCAATGATTCACAGATAAAAGTGGCCGTTGCCGCTGATATTTTAAGTCTGGTAATGCTAGAGGCCCCAGGAAATTTTGGTGTCGACGTGGTTGTAGGAACCACGCAACGGTTTGGAATCCCATTGGGATATGGTGGACCACATGCAGCATACTTTGCCACCAAAGAAGAATACAAACGAAATATTCCTGGGAGGCTTATTGGAGTCAGTAAAGATACTGACGGAAACCGTGCCCTAAGGATGGCACTCCAAACAAGGGAGCAACACATTAGACGCGACAAGGCAACCTCAAACATTTGCACAGCCCAGGTTCTTTTGGCAGTAATGGCTGGGATGTATGCCGTTTATCACGGCCCCGAGGGATTGAAATATATAGCCAACAAAGTCCATAATTCGACAGTAACCTTGTCAAACTCGCTTCAAAAACTGGGTTTTGAGCAGATAAATGAAACTTTTTTTGACACTATCGCCATAAAAACGGATGCTACAAAAATCAAATTTTTGGCCGAGGCGAAGGAAGTCAATTTTTATTACCCCAATAATTCAACGGTATCCATATCAATCAATGAAACAACCACGGTAAAAGACCTCAACAAAATACTGTCCATTTTTTCTGAAGCTGCCAAAAAGGATTTTCAAAAAATAGACGAACTTGAAACCGGCAATAGAATTCCCGAAGAAGTAGCGCGAAAAACAGAGTTCCTTCAACAAGAAGTCTTCAACAGCTATCATAGTGAGACTGATTTAATGCGCTACATCAAAAAACTGGAACGCAGGGATCTATCATTGACCCATTCCATGATTGCTTTGGGTTCATGCACGATGAAACTCAATGCCGCTGCCGAAATGTTGCCGCTCAGCGACCCAATGTGGGGTAACATCCATCCTTTTGTACCCGTAGATCAAGCTGAAGGATACCAAACAGTATTAAAAAAATTGGAAAAGCAGCTGACAGAAATCACGGGGTTTGCAGCCACTTCGCTACAACCCAATAGCGGGGCGCAAGGTGAATTTGCCGGATTGATGGTAATTAGGGCCTATCACGAATCGCGTGGGGAAGCCCATCGGAATGTCTGTCTTATTCCCGCTTCTGCCCATGGGACCAACCCCGCCAGTGCAGTTATGGCCGGAATGAAAGTCGTGGTCACCAAATCAACTGCAGAAGGAAACATTGACGTGGATGATCTTCGCGAAAAAGCCATCAAACATAAGGACAACCTTTCCTGTATTATGGTTACCTATCCATCAACACATGGTGTGTATGAGTCGGCCATTCGGGAAATAACAGGTATAATCCATGAAAATGGCGGTCAGGTATATATGGACGGCGCCAATATGAACGCCCAAGTAGGATTGACCCATCCAGGAGCCATTGGCGCAGACGTTTGCCATTTGAACCTTCACAAAACTTTTGCGATTCCACATGGTGGCGGTGGACCAGGAGTAGGCCCGATCTGTGTGGCAAAACAGTTGGCACCTTTTCTTCCTTCAAACCCGATAATCGCTACAGGAGGAGACCAAGCTATCAGTGCCATTTCGGCAGCACCTTACGGGAGTTCACTGGTATGTTTGATCAGCTATGCATATATATGTATGCTCGGGGTCAATGGTTTGAAAAAAGCTACCCAGTATGCAATTCTCAATGCTAATTATTTAAAAGAACGATTGGATGGACATTACGAAGTGCTATATGCCGGAGAGCGCGGACGTGCTGCTCACGAATTGATTGTGGATTGTCGACCTTTTAAGGAAAAAGGAATAGAAGTTACAGACATTGCAAAACGACTGATGGATTATGGATTCCACGCCCCCACCGTTTCCTTTCCTATAGCAGGAACCTTGATGATCGAGCCAACTGAAAGCGAAAGCAAAGTTTCGCTGGATCAATTTTGTGATGCAATGATTTCAATCCGAAAGGAAATTGAGGCAGTGGACAAGGAAGACCAGAACAATGTCCTTAAAAATTCACCCCATACTATGCAAATGTTGACTTCCGACACCTGGGAATTCCCATATTCCAGACAACAGGCAGCATTTCCTATGGATTATATTTCAGACAATAAATTCTGGCCGTCAGTAAGAAGGGTGGACGATGCCTATGGTGACAGAAACTTGATTTGCACTTGCGATCCTATTGAAAGTTATATGGAAGCGTGATAACCTATTAGGAAAATCTGTTAATTTTTGCTAAAACTTCTATTCAGATTTATTGGCAACAGTGGGTTCAACAAAATTTGAGTAATTTTATAAAAGTTTTTCTTTTATGAATGTAAAAATAACAGGAATTGGAAGTTATATCCCCAGTGAAACCGTGAGGAACGAACTGTTCGAAAATCACGAATTTTACAACGCGGACGGAACCCCTTTTGGGCAGAAAAACAAGGAAATAATTGAGAAATTCCTTACAATTACTGGAATTGAGGAACGACGTTATCTATCCCAGAACCTGACTACTTCCGACATGGCAACCTTTGCTGCAAAAAAAGCAATAGAAAATGCTGGGATCCACAAGGAAGATCTAGATTATATAATTGTAGCCCATAATTATGGCGACATAAAACACGGTTCCCTCCAAAGTGACACCGTTCCGAGCATTGCCACACGAGTAAAGCACAATCTAAAAATCCAAAAGCCTACCTGTGTGGGATATGACATGCTTTTTGGCTGTCCGGGGTGGTTAGAAAGTATGATCCAAGCAAATTCATATATAAAGTCTGGGATTGCCAAAAAATGTTTGGTAATTGGGGCTGAGGCGCTTTCAAGGGTCGTTGATCCGCATGATCGAGATTCCATGATCTATAGTGATGGAGCGGGAGCCGCAGTGGTTGAGGCCACAAAGAAAGATGGAGGAATCCAAGCCCACTTCAGTGCGACCTACGCTTTTGACGAATCGCATTTTATCTATTTTGGCGAAAGCAACAAACTAGAAGAGAAAGACCCTCGTCGTTACATAAAAATGTATGGACGGAAAATCTATGAATTTGCGCTTCTGAATGTTCCCAAGGCCATGAAGCTCTGTTTGGAAAAAACAAAATATGGCATCGATGATCTGAAAATGATTTTTATCCACCAAGCCAATGAAAAGATGGATGAGGCCATCATTTCCCGATTTTATAAGCTCTTTGACCGTCCTGTCCCTGAAAAAATCATGCCAATGAACATTGGCAAACTCGGGAACAGCAGCGTGGCCACTATTCCCACGCTATACAGTATGGTATTGAACGGCGAGCTTGAAGGCTATTCAATACAAAAAGGTGATGTTGTTATCTTTGCAAGTGTGGGGGCGGGAATGAATATAAATTCGATTGTTTATAAGGTTTGATCCCATTTCTGCACCAGATCCTGAATTCTTAATCAACAAAATGTACGAAGGGAAACTTCCTAAAAAAAGATACGAACAGACATTAAGCTTTTTAAAAGATGTCATTTCCAAGGAAGAAAAAATTCTCGATCTGGGCGTGCCCAATCCTTTCTCAAAATTACTCTTGAACGAAGGATTCCAAGTAAGCAACACCAAAGGGGAAGATCTTGATATAGAAACGGATGCAGTAAAAACAGACGATTTTGATGTCGTTACAGCCTTTGAAATCTTCGAACACTTAGTGTCTCCTTTCAATGTGCTTAGAGATATAAAAGCAAAAAAATTGGTTGCCTCTGTTCCCTTAAAACTATGGTTTTCTTCAGCTTATAGAAGCAAAACAGACCAAAGGGACCGACACTACCATGAATTCGAGGATTGGCAATTTGATTGGTTGCTTGAAAAGTCCGGTTGGGAAATAAAAAGACGGAAAAAATTTACAAACCCAGTAAATAAAATTGGCCTCCGCCCTTTATTGCGAACATTTACCCCGCGTTATTATCTGGTATATGCAGAAAGGAAATAATGGATTTCCTAATTATCATACCCGCCCACAACGAAGAATCTTATTTGACAAAGACGCTGCAATCCTTGATAGAGCAAACAATTCTTCCTAAAAAAATAATAGTGGTAAACGATTCCTCGACCGACGGGACCCAAAAGATTATCGATCAGTTTTCTGAAAAATATGAGTTCATCAAGGGTGTCTATCATAATTCCGAAGAAACACACTCCCCGGGAAGTAAAGTCGTAAAAGCATTTTATAAAGGGCTTCAAGCTCTCAATGACAACTTTGATGTAATCTGTAAGTTTGATGCAGACTTGATTTTTCCAAATAATTATTTAGAACAAATTGCAGTTATTTTCCAAAATGATCAAAAGGTCGGAATGGCCGGGGGTTTTTGTTATATTGAAAAATCCGGTCAATGGGTATTGGAAAATTTGACCAATAAAGACCACATTCGCGGAGCTTTAAAGGCTTATAGAAAATCTTGTTTTGAAGAAATTCAAGGGCCAAGAAATAGTATGGGGTGGGACACCGTTGACGAACTCCTGGCCCAATACCATGGATGGAAAATAAAAACCGATCCTTCTTTAAGGGTGAAACATCTAAAACGCACCGGGAAAGATTATACGAAAGCGTCGAGACTAAACCAGGGAAAAGCTTTTTACAAAATGCGTTATGGGTTTTGTCTTACGGTCATCGCTTCGGGAAAATTAGCTTTGCGAAAAAATAGTTTACGTTATTTTACAGACTGTATCAAAGGTTTTCTATATGCAAAAAAAGAAAACCTGCAATTCATGGTTTCAGAAAAAGAAGGTGAATTTATCCGCTCCCTTCGATGGAAGGGGATCCGAGAAAAGTTAGGGTTGGGCTAACACACAAAACTTTCGTTTTGTCTATTTTTACAAAAAAATTCTGGCATGAAAATCACATCATTCTTTTTTACATTTCTGTTGTCCGCCCTATTTTTCACCTCTTGTGTTTCTGTTCAAGTAAGCAAAAGCAATGATTTCCCAATTTCTGAAATAGAACAGCCCAAAAACATAATCTTTTTGATTGGGGATGGGATGGGATTAAGCCAGGTTTCCGCCGCTATATTCTACAAAGATGGCAAGCCTAATTTTGATCGATTTCCAACCATTGGACTCAGCAAAACCTCTTCCTTTAGTGATTTGGTAACAGATTCCGCCGCTGGAGCTACGGTTTTCTCTACGGGAACAAAAACCTATAATGGCGCAATTGGCGTAAATCATGACACCATTCCGGTACCCACAATTATTGAGCATCTGTCCGAACGTGGGTTTTCAACAGGGATTATTTCAACCTCCTCTATTCAGCACGCAACACCGGCTAGTTTTTATGCCCATGTAAAGCATAGGAGTATGTATGAGGAAATAACTGAATTCACCCCAAATTCTGGGATCGATTTCTTTGCTGGTGGAGGTCTTAAGTTCTTCAATCAAAGAAAAGATGGCAAAAATCTATTAGAAGAAATGAAAAACAACGGATACGATATTTTCACCGATCAACTTCCCACCACTTCTGGAACCAATAAACAACTTATTCTATTGGCCGATGATGGAATGCCCAAAATGAGTGAAGGCAGGGGCGATTTTCTTCCAAACGCCACTAAACTGGCTTTGGAGAAGCTATCCAAAAACGAAAAAGGATTTTTTCTGATGGTGGAAGGAAGCCAAATAGATTGGGGCGGCCACGACAATGACTCGGATTATTTGATAGAAGAACTGCTGGATTTTGACAAAGCCATCGGCGTTGCACTGGATTTTGCCAGAGAAAACGGAGAGACACTGATAATTGTGACCGCAGACCATGAAACAGGAGGTTTCACCTTGGCCTCTGATGGAGCGGACTACAACAAGATAGAACCAAGCTTTTCAACCCCGGGCCACTCCGCAACAATGGTTCCTGTTTTTGCCGATGGACCGGGCGCTACACTCTTTGGCGGTATTTATGAAAGTATCGAAATTTATTTCAAAATGATGTCGCTTCTTGAAAATTAGACATCGTTTCTCAGCTTTGTGGGTTTTCCAGATAAATTATTTAAAATAGTATTTCACCTGCTTGTTGTACCGTCATAGATCCATCCCAACTGTTAACACTTAATTATATAAAAACAGTTGACTAATTTTAGTACTTTAGCCCAAGCAACCATTCTATGAAGTATTTACACGATATTGGCTCTTATTTCTTGATGTTGAAAAAGGTGTTTGGCAGTTTTACCAAGCCCTCCGTTCTACGTTATCTGATTTTAAAGGAAATTGATGATCTTATTATCAGTTCCTTGCCAATCGTGGCGTTTATTTCCTTTTTTGTGGGCGGGGTCGTAGCTATACAGACGGCTTTGAACATGGACAACCCCATTGTTCCCAAGACCCTCATCGGTTTCGCCACTCGGCAATCGGTTATTTTAGAGTTTGCCCCTACTTTTGTTTCTATAATAATGGCCGGAAAAGTAGGCTCCTTTATCACTTCCAGCATCGGTTCGATGCGTGTTACCGAGCAGATAGACGCCTTGGAAGTTATGGGTATTAATTCTCTGAATTATTTGGTTTTTCCGAAAATTGTGGCTCTAATGTTCTTCCCTTTTCTGATCGTGGTATCCATGTTCCTTGGGATAACCGGCGGATGGATCGCGGGTGTATATGGCGGATTTGTTAGTTCCGAGGAATTTATGATCGGCGTACAGGATCAGTTCATTCCCTATCATCTGTTCTATGCTTTTTTCAAAACATTTATTTTTGCATTCATTTTGGCAACAGTTCCCTCGTGGCAGGGATATTATATGAAAGGGGGCGCGTTGGAAGTTGGCCGGGCAAGCACCAATTCCTTCGTATGGACCAGTATCCTGATTATCGCATCGAACTATATTGTCACCCAACTCTTGTTAAGCTCATGATAAAAGTAGAAGACGTACATAAAAGTTTTGGGAAAGAAAAAGTCCTGAAAGGCATTACAACCGATTTTGACAGGGGAAAGACAAATCTTATCATCGGACAAAGCGGGAGTGGCAAAACGGTATTGTTAAAAT
>CAZMDY010000061.1:0-10941 GCA_964565295.1 uncultured Aequorivita sp.
TAACAGTGTGGGATCCTATATATCCCAAACCGCCGGTTACTAATATTTTTTTCATTTGTTTAGAAATATTTATGAATTGTATAAAATTGAAACCAATAATACATTTTCAGGTCGGTTTGAAAACAATAGTGGATCCTAATAATTGGTGGGGATTTAAATTTGTACTTACACGTTGGAATTATCAGCTTTCTTTTTGACAAAACCAATCACACTCTGTGCAATATAGTCAATTTGTCCTTCATCCAGTTCCGTGTGCATGGGCAAGGAAATTACTTCTTTTACCAACTGATTCGTTACAACAAAATCTGCTTCATTGTAACGTTCGTCCCTATATGCTTTCTGAAGGTGCAACGGAATTGGGTAATAAACACCACAAGGAATTCCCTTTTCATTTAAATGTTCGACCAAAGCGTCTCGATCTGCATCCAGTATTCTTAATGTGTATTGATGGAAAACGTGGGTTTTTTCTACATTGTTCTTTTCGGCGTCAAATCCGCTTGGCGTTACGATGTTTTTAATGTTTTTGAAAGCCTCAGTATATTTATTGGCCGCAATTATTCTTGCAGTGTTATAATCGTCCAAATGCGGCAATTTTTTGCGAAGCACAGCAGCTTGAATGGAATCCAGTCTACTATTGACACCAACAACATCGTGGTGGTAGCGCCGGTACATTCCGTGATTGACAATTCCGCGAATGGAGTGCGCCAAAGCATCATCGTTGGTAAAAACAGCTCCTCCATCGCCATAACATCCCAGATTTTTGGAAGGGAAAAAAGAGGTGGATCCTACGTGGCCAATAGTGCCAGTCTTTTTGCTGGAACCATCTTTTGAATTGTAATTAGCCCCTATTGCCTGTGCATTATCCTCAATCACAAATAAATTATGTTCGTCGGCAAGTGCCATAATTTCATCCATTTTTGCCGAAAGTCCAAACAAATGGACGGGTACAATGGCTTTTGTTTTTGGGGTGATCGCTTTCTTTATTGCTTCCACATCAATATTAAAAGTTACTGGATCCACATCTACCAAAACGGGGGTAAGCTGAAGAAGGGCAATGACCTCCACAGTTGCGGCAAAGGTGAAATCAGCAGTGATCACCTCATCCCCGGGTTTTAAGCCAAGAGCCATCATGGCAATTTGAAGCGCATCAGTTCCATTGGCACACGGAATTACGTGTTTCACTCCGAGATATTCCTCAAGTTCCTTTTGAAATTCATGTACCTCGGGGCCATTTATAAAGGTTGCGCTTTCAATTACTTCCATTATGGCTGCGTCCACCTCTTCCTTTATTTGTTTGTATTGGCCTTTAAGATCGACCATTTGTATATTTTCCATTGTCGGAATTTTCATGCAAAAATACAAAATTGAAATTTGTTAATAAACGCCATTTCTTTCCATCTTTCAGGAATTGTGGAGAAAATAGAGCAATAGTATCATCAGTTTTGAAAATCGTATTTGAAATTTGGTACTTTTACCCTATGCATTTCCTCTATAATATATTGATTCGATTATCAGCCGTAGGAATAAAAATTGTAGCCAAGTTCAGCAAAAAAATGAAACTTTTTGTCGATGGACGAAAAGATGTGTTCCAAATCCTAAATCAGAAAATATCCGGAAACGACAAAACGATATGGTTTCACTGCGCTTCTCTTGGCGAATTTGAACAAGGTGTCCCGATTATGGAAGCGATAAAGAAACTAAAACCCAATCACAAAATAGTGGTTAGTTTTTTTTCCCCGTCGGGATATGAGATCAAGAAAAACACTCCCTTGGCCGAAGCGGTGGTCTATCTTCCATGGGACACGCCTGAGAAGGCAGGAAAATTTATTACTGCTGTCCATCCCTCACTGGTGTTTTTTGTGAAATATGAGTTTTGGCCAAATTATTTATTCGAACTGCAAAAACGGAACACGCCAACCTTATTGGTTTCGGGACTATTTCGGAAAAATCAAATCTTTTTTAAGCCTTATGGCGGATTTATGAAAAAAACCTTAAACTCATTTGACCATTTTTTTGTGCAGAATTCAGAGTCAAAATTACTTTTGGAAAAACTTGGCTTCAAGAACATTACGATAAGTGGCGATACCCGATTTGACCGGGTTTCTAAGCAAATTGAAATGGACAACACATTGAGGTTAGCTGAGGAATTTAAGGGAGACTCAATTTGTTTTGTTTGCGGAAGCACATGGCCTGAGGATGATGCCATTCTTTTGGATTATATAAACTCAAATCCCAAAAATGTAAAATTCATCATTGCTCCCCATAAAATTGAAGCAGACAAAATTGAGAACTTTCGCAAGCGGATAAACCATAAAACCGTGCTGCATTCAGAAATGAAGGGTAAAAACCTATCGAAATATTCTGTTCTGATCATCGATTGCATAGGATTATTGACCAGACTTTATAAGTATGCGGATATCGCTTATGTTGGTGGAGCGATGGGCTCAACGGGACTTCACAACATTTTGGAACCGGCTACTTTTGGAGTGCCAATAATTTTCGGAAAAAACTATGATGGATTTCCAGAAGCCAAAAAATTGCTGGATTTAAAAGGTGCCTTTTCAGTTTCAAATGAAAAAGAATTATCCGAGATTTTCACAAAACTGGTTGAAGATGTAAAGTTTAGATCCACCTCAGGAATGATTTCTGGCGATTTTGTAAAAAACAATACGGGCGCCACCCAAAAAATTTTACAGTACGTGGCCTTGTACAATTAAAGCCGGGAAAAGTCTTCTGCTTTACATATTAATAAAAACATCATTATCTTTTAGGTTATTTTATATGTTTTTAAGAATTCGTTAGCATATTACGAATGTTAAAACACTACATTTGTTTTAAACTATAAACCCATTCAAATGAAGAATATTTTAATTTTGCTGATTTTCCCTATGATGATCTTAGGTTCTTGTCGAGATCAAAAAACTGAGACAAAAGAAGTTATAAGAGAAGTTCATGTTGAAAAAACAGAAGAAGCCCCGCCGCGTGAAGGCGCCTTGGAAAGGGCAGCGCAAAAGATCGATGATAAGGTAAATGAGGAAATCGACGAAACCATCGATCAAATCGACTAAATTATATCACAACAAATTAACCATTAAACTAAAATGAAATGAAAAAGTTAATAGTAATTGCCCTATTTATTGGATGTTTTGCAATTTCCTTTACCTCCTGTCGGGACCAAAGAACTCAAGAAGAGGAGCTAGTGGAAGAAATGCAGGACAAGGGAGCCGATATCAAAGTGAAGGAAGACAAGATCAAAATGGAAACCGAGCATGAAAAAGTGAAAATAAAGACTGATGATGACGGGGACACAAAAATTAAACAAAAGGAAAAAGAATAATTTCACTTAACTGATCTATTCACAAAAGGACGTTCTTGAATGGGCGTCTTTTTTATTTCAGCCCTTTAATCTGACTTTTAAGTTCGTCCATTGATTCTTGCAGTTGGCGCAATAAAGTACTATCTGACGGCTCATCAACTCCAAAACTCAGCTTGCTGTTTACCAACCAAAGCTCATTTACGTCCCGCACCTTTACGTCTATCGGAAGATAATTCGGATTTAGGGAGATAAGCCGAATATTTTCATTGTTACCAGGAATTTTCTGCAGTTTTTTTACCAAGACCGAATCCTTAAGGACCACAATGTATATTTTGCTATCTGAGGCTTCAGAAATATTGGCCACTGCTCGCCCCAAAACCCAATCGTTTGGTCTGATGTTCGGCATCATGCTGTCGCCCTCCACTTGGAAACCACGATAGGAAGCGTTTCTGTATTCAGGTAATGGAATATTAAAATTGGGCAAGGTTTGATACCACTCCACATCATGAATATTTTGCGGATAGCCAGCCGCTGCTTTTTGATTGACCAACATAATATTGTCATTCCCTTCGGAATCCAGAGTAACCACTTTTGGCGAAACATCACCTGTCCAAGTGTTGATGTACTTTTCTGATTCCAACCCGAATAACCAAAGGGGGTTGATCTTGAACCGCGCCATTAGAATAGCAACAATTTTTCCTGATATTTTAGTTTTTCCGCGTTCTATATCTGCGGTGGTTGTGCCGGCCTCCAACAATTCTGCAAAACCTTGCTGGGTATAATTTAATTCTTCCCGTAATAGCTTGAAACGCTTGGATTCTTTTGAAAATGATTTTTCCATCCGATAAACATACAGCTTTTATGGAATATATCCAAGCAATACGGACAAAATCCTTTAAATTTTTAGTGATAAGAATTTATCCACGCCAAACAAATTATTTATAAATTTAACTACTTTTGTCGCTATAAATCACTAATCTAAAATTACAAATGAAAAAACTAATTTTATCACTAATGACATTGGCCTTGGTCGTTTCCATTTATTCTTGTAGAGAAACCACTGAAAAAAATATTGAAGACACTGCAGAATCAGTAGAGCGAGATACTGAAACAACTTTGGAAAAAACCGGCGACGCAATCGATGATGCAGTTGATGCAACTGGAGAAGCATTGGAAGATGCTGGCGATGCTATCGAGGAAGCTGCCGAAGATACCGAAAGAGCCATCAAAGACGCTACTGACGGAGAATAGCACAGTTTTTTGCTTGAAAAACTAAATGGCCCTCTCTATGGGCCATTTTGTTTCCGAGTGCCATCATCAAAAAGAGTGGCGTGTACATAGGTTTGGTTCGAATCTCCTCGCCATTCCGGTACGACGGGTGGTTCCAATTGCACCACATTTCGCTCTCCATTCTTTTTTAAATAACTTCGGATGATTGCGTGTTTGTGGTAGGTGGCCATCTGCAATTTTAAGAATGGTCCACAGTCTTCAACGTCCGAAATTGATTCTCTTTTTTCAATAAAACCAAACCCCTTGTACTGCCCTTCAACAACCAGGGCAAAACCAATTTCTTCCTCAGTCCTACCCTTTCCTTGTATTGCAAAAGTTGGCTTGCTCTCTCGAAGAAATTGGACAGCGGCATTTACCTTATCATTATAATCCTGAACGGTTTCATTTCCTTCACAGATTCCCTCGCAGTTTTTTATCCGATAATGCGAACAGTATTCAACATTGCTTTGGAGCGAACAAAACCGAGGGCAAAGTCTGAATTTTTCACAAAGTTCCTCCAATTTTTCCATTGCCTCGGCTCGATTATAGAAGGTTTCCACAGAATCATGGGCCGATTTTGCTTTTCCTAGGGCCAATTGAAGAACACCCAACTGGTTTACATAGCTGATGATCTGGTATGTAGTTCTAGGCCATTTTTGCGCCCGATTGTATTTTGGAAAATATTTTCGGATATATTCAGCTTCCAACAAAAGAGCAAGAAGTTCATTCCCCGTTTCTTCATAATCTATAAAATAGGTTTCTTGTCCCAAGCGGAATTCTTTGGATCCTTTATCATAAAAATGGCTCAGCACCCGTTTTTTTATATTCTTGGCTTTTCCAGCATAAATTACTTTATGATGCTGGTTTTTAAAGAGATATATTCCTGTATTTTCAGAAAGCTCTTCAATTTGATCCGAAGGTAAATGAGGAGGTAGCGTTGCCTGTTTGTATCTGGGGTTTAGAAAGGAACTGAATATTTTAGATCCTTCATCCAAAGAAAACAGACGCTGAAAAAGAAGCACAGTGGCATCCACATCCCCTTCCGCGCGGTGCCGATCCAAGTGGGGAATATTTATAGAATCGCAAAGTCTGCCGAGACTGTAGGACACCAAACCAGGGATTAATTTTCTTGACAATCGTACGGTACACAGTTTTTTGCGAAGAAATGTCTGTCCGATTTTTTGGAACTCATTCCGAAGGACGTTGTAGTCGAAGTTTACGTTGTGCGCCACAAATATTGCGCCCCTGGTCATTTCATCAATCTTTTCCGCAACCTCATCAAAATATGGGGCAGTCGAGACCATTTGATCGTCAATCCCCGTAAGTGCGGTAATATATCTAGGTATTTGTCGTTGCGGATTGATCAATGTGGAAAATTTCTCGATCACTTGGCCCTCTTTAATCAAGGCGATGCAGATTTCCGTTATCCTATTACCAGCAATTCCGCCGCCGGTTGTTTCCACGTCAATGATAGCAAAAGATTGGAGGTGCATTAAATGTTCTATTGAATTCGACAAATGTAACAAAAAAGTACTATGGAATGGTTCCTGTTACATGGAAATAATCCAATGGAGATTGATTTTCAAAATAAGCACAAAGAATATTATGGTTAAAATATCGTGAAACCAATCAGATTGAACGTTTGTAAGTTATAATTTTAAAATAAAAACAGTTATGAGATCAATTTGGAATGGTTCCATCAGTTTTGGCCTTGTGTCAATTCCCATAAAAATGTACAGTGCATCCGAAGAAGGTAGACTTGATTTGGATATGCTCGACATCAATGACAATGCAAGGATCCGCTATAAACGGGTCAACGAAAAAACTGGAAAGGAAGTTGAATGGAAAGACATAGTAAAAGGGTACAAAAAAGACGACAACTATATTATCCTGACAGACGAAGACTTTGCCCAAGCGAATATGAAAAAGAGCAAAACTATCGACATTGAGGAATTTATTGATGAAGAAGAAGTGAGTGATCTTTTATTCAAAAAACCTTATTTTCTGGAACCGCAAAAGGAAGGAGGAAAAAGCTATAACCTACTCCGGGATGCATTGAAGAAAACAGGAAAATTGGGAGCGGCAACCTTTGTGATGCGCCAAAAGGAAAATCTTTCCTTGATCGGGGTTTATAAAAATGCGCTCGTCCTTCATGTGATCCGATTTGCTGATGAAATCCGCGATCCTGCCGACCTTAAACTTCCGTCAACAAAAGTTTCAAAAAAAGAGGTGGATATGGCCCTTACCCTGATCGAAAACTACACCGAACCATTCAAATTGGAGAAATATAAAAACGTATACAATAAGCAATTGCTAAAAATAATCAACAATAAAGCTTCGGGAAAAAAGTCGAAGGTGGAAAAAATCGACAACACTCCCACCCAAGCGCAAGATTTGATGGCTAAACTAAAAGCCAGTCTAGAACAGAAAAAGAAAAAAACAAAAGCTTCCTGATCGTGGGCCTAAAAGAATATCAAAAAAAACGAAAATTCGACAAAACCCCCGAACCTAAAGGAGGATTGGACAAGGAGGATTTGAACCGTTTTGTGATCCAGCGCCACCAAGCCCGAAGATTGCACTATGACCTGAGGCTTGAAATGGAAGGTGTTTTAAAAAGTTGGGCTGTGCCAAAAGGTCCCTCGATGAATCCAAAGGACAAGCGCTTGTCGATTATGACCGAGGACCATCCGGTAAAGTATCTAACTTTCCACGGCACAATCCCAAAGGGTAATTACGGCGCAGGTGAAATGGAAATCTGGGACCAAGGCAACTATGAGGTTCTTTCCGAAGATGAGTCCGATGCCGTTGCCAGCGCCCAGCTCAAATCAGGAAACTTGAAAATTGAATTCTTCGGAGAAAAAATAAAGGGACGTTTTGCCTTGGTCCGCACTCAACGTGGCGAACAAAAAAACCAGTGGCTGTTGATCAAAAAAAGAGACCAATACGCCACTGATGATAATTATGACGCAGAGGATTTTCTGGAGAAGACAGAAGCGACCACATCGCCAAAAATAAATCCTTTGGATATGGAGGGATACGTAAGTCCGATGCTTGCCAGCACAACAAAAAAAATCTTTAAAAATCCCGATTGGGTTTTTGAACTGAAATGGGACGGCTACCGAATGTTGACAAATATAATTGAAGGAAAAGTTGATATTTATTCACGAAACGGGATTTCCTATAACAGAAAATTTGTTTCAATTTTCAAGGAATTACATCAGATCCCCCATGATTGCATTTTGGATGGTGAAATAGTGGCATTGGATACAGAAGGCAATCCCAGTTTTCAAAATCTTCAGAATTATAATGACAAAAAAACGAAGGGCAACCTTGTTTACTATGTCTTTGACCTACTCCATTTAAACGGAACCGACACCATTTCCCTACCATTGCTGGATCGGAAAAGTTTATTGCCGGAAATCCTCGATGGCCTTGAGAATGTTTTGTATTGCGACCATATAATAGGGATGGGACCAACACTTTACGAAAAAGCCGTTGATTCTGGATTGGAGGGCGTAATTGCCAAAAAAGCTGATTCTGAATATGTTCCGGGATATAGAAGTGGAAATTGGTTGAAAATAAAAAACATTAATTCAGAAGAAGCCATCATCTGTGGATATACCGATTCCGTTTCTGGAGGCTCCATTTTTGGCTCTCTCATTTTGGGAATGTTCAAGAAAGAAAAAATGACTTATGTGGGCAATTGTGGTTCTGGATTTTCCGTTTCCGAACAGAAAAAACTGTTGGTCAAATTCAAAAGTTTAAAAACCGATAAAAGTCCGTTTGATGAAAAAATCCAATTGAAAGGACGAAAACCAAATTGGATAAAACCGGAACTTGTCTGCGAAGTAAAGTTTTCGGAGTGGACAAAAAAAGGAATGATGCGCCATCCAGTCTACAAAGGTCTTCGAAATGATAAAAGTATTGCAGAAATTGAAGCTGTGGAATCTTCTGGCGAAAAACCCGTTCCGAAAGCTAATCCTTCCTCCCTGGAAGTTGACGGTGTCTCAGTGCCCATTTCCAGTCTGGAGAAAGTTTATTGGCCCTCAGATGGCTACACCAAATACGATCTGATTGATTACTATTTGAATATTTCCGAATTCATTCTTCCCTATTTAAAGGACCGACCTCAGAATCTTCATCGGCATCCAAACGGAATTGACAAACCTGCATTTTACCAAAAAGACAATGATTCGCTTCCGTCGTGGGTCGAAACTTTCAGCATTTATTCCAAATCCTCAAAAAAAGAAATCGACTATATGTTGTGCCAAAATCCGGCAACGCTTTTATATATGGCAAATTTGGGCTGTATTGAAATAAATCCATGGAACTCTGTGGTCCAGAATCTCGAACGGCCCACTTATACGGTGATAGATATTGATCCTTCGGAGAAGAACAATTTTGAACATGTCATTGAAGTTGCTCTCGGCATAAAAGAAGTACTAGACCTGGCACAAATAAAAGGTTATCCGAAAACCTCTGGCTCATCAGGACTTCATGTTTATATTCCATTAAATGGAAGATACAGTTATGATGAGGCCCGCGATTTTACGAAATTGTTGTGTTATTATGTAAAAGAACGCCTTCCAAAGCTCACTACCATGGAACGGAGTATCAAAAAACGAAAAGACAGAATCTATTTGGATTTTCTTCAAAACCGACGAGGTCAAACTCTTGCAGCACCATATTGCGCCAGACCCAAAAACGGTGCACCGGTTTCAGCTCCCTTATTATGGGAAGAAGTAAAACCTGGTTTAAAAATCCTGGATTTTACTATTAAAACAATGAACGGGCGTATTAAAAAAATGGGCGATCTATTTGCCAATGTCTTGCGAAAAGGTATCGATATGGAATCAGCGATGGAGAAACTTTCCGAATCGTAACGCTTTGGTCCAAACCATTTGCTGCTAATTTCTTTTAAACAATTTTTTGACCAAAACCACTTGAAACACACTACATATCTGTGGTTGATCGATTAAGCTTTGTAAATTTTAAGAAGCAAATAACTTTAATTCCGTCGACCTCCTCTTTTGTTTTTAGATCTTGCAGGCGAATTCTGCCGGGCGTTTCTACTCCGGCTATGGTGCTGGGCCTTATTGCGTTTTTTTTCTTCCTCTGCCTCCTTAACCTGGGCCATTGTTTCCGTAAGTTCAAAGTTGGGAAGGGTTTTCGGCGTTAGCTTTTCGTCTATAAGCTTTTCAATATCCCGCAAATAGCCAACTTCGTCCAGGCTTACCAAGGAAATCGCTTCCCCACTGGCGCCCGCGCGCCCGGTTCTGCCAATTCGGTGGACATAATCTTCGGAAATATTGGGAAGTTCAAAATTTATCACGTGTGGCAACAACGGAATGTCCAAACCTCGGGCGGCGATATCTGTGGCCACCAAAACCCGTACTTTTCCTTCCTTGAATCCTGAAAGCGCCCGTGTTCTTGCACCTTGGCTCTTATTCCCATGGATTGCGGCAGAGGTTATCCGCGCCTTTTCCAACTTTTCGCTCAACCGGTTGGCACCGTGTTTGGTTCTGGTAAACACAAGAACCTGTTTCCAGTTGCCTTCGGAAATAAGTTTTATGATAAGTTCTGTTTTTTGGTTTTTGTCCACTCGGTAAACAGTTTGTTCTATCTTCTCAACTGTAGTGTTTTCGGGTGTAGCCTCTACCAAAATCGGATGGTACAAAAATTCGCCTGCCAGTTTTTTTATTTCCTTTGAAAAGGTAGCCGAAAACAAAAGATTCTGTCTTCGGTGGGGCAATAAGGCAAGTATTTTCTTAATGTCGCGCAAAAAACCCATATCGAGCATTCTGTCGGCTTCATCCAAAACCAGTATTTCTACTTTGGACAAGGAAAGCGCACCTTGGCCTTGCAAATCCAGCAATCGGCCGGGTGTTGCCACCAAAACGTCCACGCCTCTTTTCAAGGTTTTGACTTGAGGATTTGCCCCCACTCCACCAAATATTACGGTGGAATTAAGATTGGTAAACTCACTATATTCCCGAAACTCGTCCTGCACTTGGGCCGCAAGTTCGCGGGTTGGGGTGAGGATCAATGCTCGGATCGGCTTTTGCCGCAACTGGGGTTCAGAATTTAAAATTTGCAGGATTGGGAGCGCGAAGCCCGCGGTTTTGCCACTTCCAGTTTGTGCAGATGCCAATACATCCTTTCGCTCCAAAATTACCGGTATAGATTTTTGTTGAATCGCAGTTGGCGTTTCATATCCTTTTTTGCCAATTGCTTTCAGCAGGGCGTCGGACAGCCCAAGAGATTTAAATGTCATAAAATTTGTTTGTGGTTTTCAGGTTCCGGTTTTAAGTTTTCTTTTTGAACTTGGCCAGAAAGCATTATTTTCTTCTATTGGA
>CAZMDY010000062.1:0-10856 GCA_964565295.1 uncultured Aequorivita sp.
TGGACGTTCGTGTTATTTTGGTGGTCCGGGTCAATTTGGGTTTCTAAATCATTTTGGGCAGGGGTGAACCCTGCCCCTACAGATATATCATTCAATAATATAATACCGTGGATATGGTTGGGCATTATTTGAAATACATCCAATTCGAAATTGGAAAAACGTTCTGCCAATTTCAACCATTCTACGTATGCAATATTTCCCAATTCATTTAAAATCATTTCACCGTTTTGAATTTCACCAAAACGACTTTGTCTATCCTGATCGTAATACAATACAATCCCGCTGCGAATAATCGTATTCTTTCAGGCGGATGGATCTGCGGTGGTGAATGTCTGGGTTGGACTAATACGACGTTGGAATGACAAAATGAAATTAGGCTACATTATTAAATTTTTGCAATTTTGCCCAACATCAAAAAAAATAGCTATGAGCTTTAAACCAGCGGATAAAATCCAGGATTTACAATATTTTGGGGAATTTGGAGGCGTGAACCCTTCCATCTCCGATTCTTCTACCTATACCTTCCTTTCGGCAAAAACGATGTTCGACACTTTTGAAGGAAATGCGGAGGGTTGTTATTTATATTCACGACATTCCACGCCCTCCAATCTTTATTTGGGGCAGGCCCTGGCCGCAATGGAAGGTACGGAAACCGCCAACGTTGCCGCAACGGGAATGGGCGCTATAACTCCCGCAATCCTACAACTTTGCAAGGCCGGGGACCATATTGTTTCAAGTCGGACCATTTATGGGGGAACGTATGCTTTTCTGAAAAATTTTGCCCCGAGATTAAATATTGAAACCTCTTTTGTGGATATCACCAAACTCGATGAAGTGGAAGGGGCCATAACATCAAATACTAAAATACTCTATTGCGAAACCGTGAGCAACCCGCTTTTGGAAATTGCTGATATTCAAGCTTTGTCAAAAATTGCGAAAAAACACAATTTGCAGTTGATGGTCGATAACACATTTTCACCATTGAGTGTTTCTCCCGCTCAGCTGGGAGCGGATGTTGTTCTCCACAGTCTTACAAAATTTATCAATGGCAGTAGCGACACCATGGGAGGCGTAACTTGTGGCACACAGGAATTTATTGACAGCCTACGAAATGTAAACGATGGTGCCAACATGCTTTTGGGCCCAGCAATGGACAGCCTGAGGGCAGCTTCTATTTTAAAGAATTTAAGGACCTTACATATCCGGATAAAACAACACAGTGCAAACGCCCTTTATCTTGCAGAAAAATTTGAAAACGATGGTTTAAGGACTGTTTATCCAGGTCTTAAATCGCATACAGGACACGAGATTTTCAAACGGATGATGAATGAGGAATACGGTTTTGGTGGGATGCTGACCCTTGATGTTGGATCGCTGGACAAAGCCAATGAATTGATGGAATTGATGCAAGAACGAAATCTTGGTTATTTGGCCGTAAGTCTAGGTTTTTACAAAACATTATTTAGTGCTCCGGGCACCTCTACCTCGTCTGAAATTCCTGAAGAGGAACAAAAGGAAATGGGCCTTACCGACGGCTTGATCCGTTTTTCAATTGGTTTGGACAATGATATTGAACGCACTTATAAGATGATGCGTGAATGTATGGTTGAAACTAATATACTGCCATAGTCAGTGGTCATTCGCGAAGAAAATGAAAAGCTCATCATCACCCTACAACACGATCACGCTCAGTTGTCAGGGAAAATTGCCGAAAGGTTTGATCGTTTCTTTGTAGGAGAACCACTTTTTAACGATGTATTATTTGCCATTCACCAGCACGATCGCAGTTGGATTTTACCCGATTCCCATCCAAAATGGAATCCACAGGCAGGACGGCCCCATGATTTTATTGACTATCCGCAAGAGGAAAAACTGATGTATTATCGTTTGGGACTTAATGAAACTGAACAATTGAATCCGTATGCCGGACTTTTGTGCAGTATGCACTATACCTCATTTATTGATTCTGATACTAAAGACCCAGAAAATAGCGAATTTTTGAGTGATGAACATCTTCGTCAGAAACGGTTGCGATCGGAATTGGGAATAAGTGATAAAGGTCTGTTGCAGTACCATTTCCAATTGCTTCAGCTCTGCGATAATCTCTCGCTTTACCTGTGCCTTAATAAACCAGGTGCGGCAAAGAGTGAGGAACACCCATTTTTTAAAAAGGGGTTTAAAAATTCGTCACGATTCAATCCAGAGGGAGAAAAAAACCTTATTGCTTATTGGCGCAATGAAAAGGAAGTTCACCTTGTGCCCTTTCCTTTCAAAGAGTCTTTCACTGTAAACATCGAACAAAGGCATCTTTTAAAAAATGATTTGGAAGAAACTGGATTGGAAAAAGCTATATTTCAATGTGAATTGCGACCGTTAAAAATCTTATTTTCAGCACCCTGAAAATATTTTGGAGATTGAAGCAAAAACGAAATCTAAAAAGTAAGTTTTGATATTTACAAAAAGGATTTCCCCTTCTTTCAAAATATCCAAACGGAACTAAATAAAAGCAGAAGGGCATTTTCAACCGATTTTGAAGATTGTCCAGTCAATTGGGCTATTTCCTTTGAAGTAAGATTTAATTTTAGAAGCGCGCATAAACGCTTATCTTTTGGAGAAAGATCCGGATGTCGGGAAACAAGATTTTGATAAAAAGATTCATGTACCTGCTCAAATCGAAGTTGAAACTCTTCTCATAGATTTGAATTGGAATCTCTTTTTAGACGATTGACGACGTAATCAATGGCGGTGCGGACTTCCTTCTTATCAGTTCTTAATTTAATATTTTTTAGGTGCTCGAGAGTCTCCCTTATCATTTCTGTAGTATATTTGTCAAATACTTTAAAAATAAAGGGATGATATCGAATATCGCCAACTTTTTAAGTTTTAAACCACTTCACTTATAAATAATCCCAAATACTACATGTTATGAGAAATTTACTAGGCTTACTTTTTATTTTAATCTGTGTGGATGCCTTCGCCTTACCGAGTAAAAATGTAGATGAATGCCAAAGTTCAGCGATTTTAACTGAAAACGGTTTTAATTCCATGGCGAGTCCAAATTATTTCATAACCACATGGAAAACAGACAATCCTGGGGGCGTAAACAATTCTTCAATAATAATTGGAATTAATCCCAATTTGTCAAGTAATTACAATTACGATGTAAGCTGGAAAAATGATGGGGTTTGGGAAACCGGTTTTACCGGCAATGCAACCCACGATTATGGAACTCCGGGAACATATACAGTGGCAATACGCGGGACCTTCCCCAGTTTTCAATTCTATAGGGGAACACCAGCAAAAATAATAACTATAGAACAGTGGGGCAACAATGTCTGGAGCACTATGCAGGCCATGTTCAGAAGCTGCCCGAATTTTACCTATAATGCCATAGATGTCCCGAATCTTTCGGCGGTAAGCAATATCTCCGAAATGTTCACCTCAGCTCCTTTGTTTAACGCGAATCTTAATAATTGGGATACGGGGAATGTCGTGAATATGCAGGAAACGTTTAAGCACGCTACTTCATTCAATGGTGCTATTGGCAATTGGAATGTTGGAAATGTAACCAACATGATGGGAACATTTATAAATGCGACTTCGTTCAACCAAGACCTAAATAACTGGAACACCTCAAATGTTACCAATATGCAGGAAATGTTTGGTAACGCGACCTCCTTCAATGGTGCCATTGGCAATTGGAATGTGGGCAGTGTAACAACAATGAGGCAGATGTTTTTGGATGCTACATCATTTAACCAAAATCTGAGCTGGAATCCCTTGAATGTGGTAGACATGTTGGAAATGTTTAGAAACGCTTCCTCCTTCAATGGTGCAATAGGCAGTTGGAATGTGGGCAATGTAACCACGATGAGGCACATGTTCTTTGGTGCTACTTCTTTCAATCAGAGCCTGAATAACTGGAATCCCTCCAGTGTGGTTGATATGGTGGAAATGTTTAAATATGCTACTTCATTTAATGGTGCCATTGGCAACTGGAATGTTGGGAACGTAACAAATATGGAGCAAATGTTCTATGGGGCTAGTTCCTTTAACCAAGATCTCAATAATTGGAATACTTCAAATGTATTAAACATGGAGAATATGTTTAGGGATGCCATTTTGTTTAATGGGGCAATCGATTCTTGGAATATTATGAATGTTGTTAATTTGAAGAGCATGTTCAAAGGGGCTTTGTCTTTTAATCAGAATCTTACCAATTGGAACACTTCAAATGCTACCTCGATGCAGGAAATGTTTAGGGATGCTACTTCCTTTAATGGCGCGATAAATAATTGGAATTTAAGCAGTGTGACAAACCTGCAACAAATGTTTCAAGGTGCCACTTTGTTTAATCAGGACCTTAGCAATTGGAATACTTCCACTGTTATGAATATGAACAGCATGTTTCAGGATGCTAGCTTGTTCAATGGTGCTATAGGCAACTGGAATGTGGGCAGTGTAACGAGTATGAACTCTATGTTTGAAGGTGCCACTTCTTTCGATCAACCACTTAATAATTGGAATATCACTAACGTTACGGGTTTTTACAATATGTTTTTGAACGCCGGCCTTTCCACTCCCAATTATGACAAGACCTTGATTGGCTGGAGTAATTTAACACTTCCACAGGGAATATGGTTCTATGGCGGCAATAGTACTTATTGTATGTCGCAATCTGCTAGAACCTCAATAATAAATACTTTTGGATGGAATATCCAAGATGGTGGAAAGGATTGTTCGGATCCTTGTGGGGAAAGCACAGTTTATACCTCGGCCGGATGGAGCAACGGAATTCCGGATGCCAATAAAAAGGCGATCATTTCCGCGGACTACAACACTAGTAACGGAAACATCATTGCATGCGGAATCGTGATAGATCCAGGAGTGACCTTGACAGTCGCCGAAGGGACCACTATCCGGACAACCTATAATCTCAATATCAATGGCGACTTGGTTTTTCTGAGTGGCAGCACTGGAAATGGAGAACTGGCCTATTTAAGTCCTGATGGCTCCATCACGGGCGAAGCTACTGTTAGCCGTTATATGAGCGCAAACCGTTCCTACAGAATGGTAAGTCCAGCGGTTACAACAACAAATTCCATCAAAGCCAATTGGCAGGAAGGAGTGAACAACCAAAATACAACGTCTAACCTAAATCCAAATCCAGGTTTTGGCACCCATATTACCGGTAGTATTTCAGGGCAGAATGGTTTTGATGCAACAGCATCTGGAAATGCATCTTTGTACACGGTCGATGTGGCGAATCAACAATTTGTGGCGGTCAACAATACGGATATAGAAACGCTTAAGGCTGGAAATCCATATCTCCTATTTGTCCGGGGCGATCGAAGCATCGATTTGAACAATAATACAGCTCTTCCCACTACCACTATCCTCCGCGCAAAAGGAGCATTGGCATACGGAGATCAAGAACAGGATTTTGTTTCTCCTAGCGCCGGGGCTTTCGTTATGGCCGGAAATCCGTATCAATCGGCGGTGGATGCTAATTTTGTAACCATAGCTTCTACCAATATAAATCCTTTTCATTATTATGTCTATGATCCCACGCTTGGTAACCACGGTGCTTATGTAACTGTTGAACTCCCAATGGCCACTACTATTCCCCCCTCTAGTGCCAATCAATATTTGCAGCCCGGTCAAGCCGCTCAATTTTCCGCAGAAACTTCAGGAGCTACAACGGTACGGTTCGAGGAAATATCCAAAACGACAGGTCAGTTTACCCAGACTAACAAAGCACCTAAAATAAATGGAAACCCGAAAATTCTGGGAACTTTGTACACAAAGGATAATTATTATAATGGTGGACCCTTACACGACGGCTTCGGAATTCTCTTTGGGGCCGATAACAATGCTCTTACCGCTACAGATGCTAGAAAGCCCTTTAACTTTGGAGAAAATATTGCAATAGACCATCAAGGGACTTTTTTAAGTATGGAAAAGAGGGAAATGCCAATTTCAGGGGAAGTTTTTCAGCTATTTATCAATGGATATAAACATTCAGATTATGTTTTAGCATTGGAATTGTCCGATCTGGAAAACAATAGTTTCTATCTGGATGATAATTTTAGCCAGACCAGCACGCTTTTGAAAAATGGTGCCAATGAATATTCCTTTCAAATAGATCCCTCCGCGCCAGATTCCCAATTATCGGATCGGTTTTCCATAAGGGTGGAAAATAGATTGGAAATTGCCGAAACTGAGATGCTGTCCGGTATAGAACTATACCCAAATCCGATGAAGGATAAATTGACCCTATACAACCCAAATAATGAGGAATTGCAGAGATTAACTATTTATGATATCACTGGAAGAACGATAAAGACCATTGATCTGTCCCAGATTAATAGGGAAACAATCGTGGATGTCTCCTCACTTTCTCTCGCTACCTATTTGGTTGTTGTTTCCAGCGTTAAAGGAGAGACGTCGAGATTGTTCGTCAAGCAATAGGATTAGAGGAATTGTTTTCCTGGATTGTTTAAACTATTATCTATGGAATTTGCACAATAAATCGTTTAGCCATTCAACTGGTCTTGGGTGAACAAACCGAAAATGATTCGTATTGGTTCGAACAACGATATTGAGCAAACTGAAATTGTATAAACCATTTAAAAGTAGAAACTCTGGCGAGTTCCGAAGAACTGCCAGAGTCGCAAATTACTCCCCAGTAATATTTTTATAAAGTGAACTTCATTGAGGTTCTACTTTGTTTTTCTGTTTAATCAATCAAGACGTTCAATAGTCAAATTGGTTGAATCTTTATGAAGGATAATGCTTGGAGGCGATATGACTGCTCCCGGAGGACCCGTAGCAGATATCCCAAAATGATACGTTCCCCAAGCGTCCAATTCCAGTATCTTGGTCATAGTCACGGTATTCCGTTTCAAATCATCGTTTAAATCTCCTCGGATAGAGGTATTTGAAATTTTAGTGCCATGTTTAGTAATATAAAACTCAACTTCATTGACATCAGCGTTTGCTGTTTGCTTTGAATAAGTGACCGTAAGTGTTACCTTATATACCCCACCTGTATTTCCAAGCGTTAATCCAGCACCTGTGATAGCAATATCAGAGGTGGTAAGGGAATTGGCGACCCCCGAAGGCGCCGCCACATTAGTATATTGATTTAATGCTACTACCACATCTGTATCGAGGAATCGTTCCCCATAAGAGTTGCCATTGGCTCCTCCACCTCCAGAACTTCCTCCCAATGCTTGCCATGCAGTTCCGGTCCAAAAATAAAAACCGGGAGTTATATCCCCAGTTGTACTTGTGTTATAAACCAATAAACTTTCCGCCAATTGGGTTATCGTACTCTGATCTGATGTTGATGTAAGGCCCACTCTCGGAATGAGCAATCCTTTATTGGATGAACTGATCTCCACTATACTGGACACATGGGGGGTGGAGGTTCCAATTCCGATCTTTGCATTGTCATTTCCCAAACGGATGGTATTCGTTTGATTTACCGTGGCACCATAACCAATTGCGGTAGAATATTGTCCAGAGGCTATTGACTCTCTGCCCACTGCTGAAGAACCTTCTGCAGAAGCTATACTTCCAGTTCCTAACGCCAAAGCAGAGTGGCCAGAGGCAAGGGCCAAATTTCCCATTGCCGTAGATAAGTGATTGGTAACCGAGGCATTGGGTCCAATTGCTACAGACAGGTTACTTGTCGAAGTTGAAGCGGAAGTTCCAATTGCAACGGAATTTGAAGTCCCCGCATTTGAGGATGTCCCAATTGCGACGGCATTATCATTATTCGCAACAGCTCCATAACCCAACGAAATTGCCCCTTGGGGGTGAAAATGCCCAAAAGGGATATTATCCACCCTAAATTTAAGGGGTTTGTAATTTAATAGAGTGCCCAAAAAATCGTCATCACTTACTACATTTCCTCTTAGTCCCCATCCCCCGTTGCCGGTACCGCTGCCAGAAGAAGCCAAAGCTTTCCACGCACTTCCTGTCCAATAATAAAATCCCGGGAGAACATCGCCCACTGTATTAGTATTATAGATTAAAAGACTTTCTGCAGGAGATGTTATTGGGGCGGCTATTGTTGTGTTTGTGAGACTGACCCTTGGAATTAATACACCTGCATTTGAGGACTCAATATCCAGAATACTGGAAGCATCAGGGTTTGTAGTTCCAATTCCAACTTGTGCATACAGGGAAGTGATAAACAAATAAAGTAACGTTGAAAATAAAATACGTTTCATTTTTAATTGTTTTGAATTTATATGGTTTAAAACATTTCATTTATTGTTTGAGAATACCAAAAACTTAAAAGTTAGCGAAACTAATACGTATTTTATACGAAGACCTAAATTTTGACCCTATCAAAAACACTCATTACGTAATACAAAGCATAGCATACCCACTCATTTTTGCACAACCAACTACTTACCAGTAAATTACGCCTTTAAAATAATTTATAAAACGAAGAAGGCAGAATTGATTCTTAGATATTGAAAGGGGTGAAATTTTTGAAGGATTGGTAAAAATGTTCTTCTCAACTTTTTTGGACCAAAAAAACCAAGCAAAGCAAACAATCTCTTGGGAAGTTTAAAAACCGTCCAAATACGCAGAAAGATCGGTCTGGGAATTAGTGATTTTCAACTTTTTCCGCAAACGTGTCCGGGCATTTTCAACCGATTTTGAAGATTGTCCGGTCAATTGCGCTATTTCCTTTGAAGTAAGATTTAATTTTAGAAGCGCGCATAAACGCTTATCTTTTGGAGAAAGATCCGGATGTCGGGAAACAAGATTTTGATAAAAAGATTCATGTACCTGCTCAAATCGAAGTTGGAATTCTTCCCATAGATTTGAATTGGAATCTCTTTTTAGACGATTGGCGACGTAATCAATGGCGGTGCGGACTTCCTTCTTATCAGTTTTTAATTTAATGTCTTTTAGATCCTCAAGAATCTCCCTGATCATTTCTGTTTGGTGCATTTCCATCATAGCCTTCGCAATAAGTTCCTTTCGCTTTAACTCCAGTTCCATATCCAACCGGTTTTGATTGGCAAGGGCAAGTTCCGTTTCGAGTTTGGTATTTCTTAATTTATTACGATACCGAAACAACAAGAAGCCGAGGAACAACAACAATACCACCAATCCTAGAATGATACTATATGTATTGGCCTTTTCTTTACTAACTTCAAGTTGTTTGATCTTGTCGATATTTCTATATTCCTGTTCCAACAACAGCTTGGTAACATTTGCTTTTTTATCAGAAATATTAATACTGTCCATTACCGTCAAATATTTGGAAAACTGCTGTGTGGCTTTCTCAAAATCCTTATTTGCAATGTAGGCCTTATATAAAATCTCCAACGCACTTTGTTGTTCAAATCCATAGGGAGCAACACTGTCGAGTATTTTCACTGCTTTTTCAGAAAAAACAACGGCTGAATCGTGAGCTTTTTTATTTAAATATAGTTCGGATAAACTGCTGTAAACCCAAGCTACATCTGTCAAGGGTGTTTGAGGGGCGATTTCATCCATGGCCAGATCAAAATATTCCCTGGCAAGGTCAAAGTCGTTCTTATGGGTATATCCCCGCCCTAAATTTGTATAAAGTGAAAATGACAACGGAGGATAATCAACTCCCTCCATCAAATCAATGGATTGGTGGTAATAATAAAGAGCAGAATCCAAACTTTTATTTTGCCAGACACGGCCCATATTGTTGGCAATGGCAGCCATATTCATCTTTCGGTCTTCCGTTTCTTCATAGCTGAAAAGTTTTCTGAAATATTCAACGGCCTTCTCCGGATTGTTGGTTTGGGCGTAAGATACGGCCAAGTCATTTTCGATTTTATAGCGTTCAATTATCGGTCTGGTTTCGTAATAATCATAAGCTTTTAGATAACTGGCAAGGGCTAAATCAGGCACATTTTTTCTTGAATAAATGTATCCTCGGTAATTATAATTGTCCGCTACGACCTTTTCAGACCCAGAATTCACAGCACTTTTTTCAGCCAGGTCCATATAGAACAGTGCCCGTTCCCAGTCCTTCTCCACGAGCTGTAACGCAACCCGCATACTGAGTCTTGCCTTATCACTGTCCGCAGAGGATTTTGCAAGACTATCCAGATAGACAGAAAGCTGATCTTCTTGTCCCTTTCCAGAAAATGCACCAAAAAAAATAAAAAATATTAAGGCTGAAAACTTTAGAAATTTACGTTTACAATGAAAATCATACTTCATATACGTCTCTTCGAACTAATAAATTAAAAAAAGGCAAATATAAACAATACATCCGTATTAGTTAAAATTTTCTTAAAGGATCTATTGTGAAATTTTAATAATCACAGGAGATTTAACTATGGAACTTATTAATTAGCTTTTAATCCTATGTTTTATGATTTTTTTAATATATTTGTAATATAAAAACACAGATTTATTTCTCATGAAAAAATATTTTCTTCTTTTATTGACCGCGTTTTTTAGTTTTCAGTTTTACGGTCAAGTGGGCATCGGCACGGAAACACCCACAGAAATTTTGGACATAGACGGGACTTTAAGAATACGTGATTTACCACTACACGGAACCCCCAATGCAATTCACACCACAGGTGAAAACACGGCCAGTGACACGCCTACTGAAACTTTCTCAGCCACCCAAATGGTTGTGTTGGATGCGAACGGAGTATTGGGAACAAAGCCAGGGTTACCTTCCACATCCAATACCATCTCCTGGACGTCGAGTGGCGCTAATTTCCCAACGGCGACCGGACCGGACCAGCCAAATGCAATGCAATATGGTCTGGGTCCGTTGAGTGTTTCCTTTTTTACCACAGGCACAAACAGCTTTCAATTTCATATTCAAT
>CAZMDY010000063.1:0-10787 GCA_964565295.1 uncultured Aequorivita sp.
GGACATTCGAATAGTCATGTCCATATCCTCGGCATGCGAAAGCGGATCATATCCACCAATTTGTACTACTGTTTCGGTGTGAAAAAGTCCGAACCCACCAGAAATGTTGGGGATAAGGTTAAAAAGTGACCAACCCATTTTCGCCACAAGATAAGAACGCAGGTACTCTGTTTCCTGAAATAAGGGAATCAATTGTTTGGGAGGTCTAACGCGTGTAATTTCACCGTTTTCAACTTCGCATCCGTTTACCATACGCATCGTTCCACCCACCGCGATAACGGGAATTTTTGAATGCATCACAGGAAGCATCACACGGACCAAGGCCTGTTTTGACAAAATACAATCCACGTCGGTATTGATGAAATAATCGTACTTGGCGATGTTTATCCCAGCATTGATTGCATCTGCTTTAGTGCCCCCATTTATTTTATCCACCACTGTAAGCCGCTTGTAATCTGCTTTTTTTGATTTAAAGATTTTCCTTACTGGTTTTGAATGCAATTTTTGGATGTATGGGTAAACAATTTCCTCAAGTTCAAAATAGTCAATTAAAAGTTCTAGGGTTTTGTCCTCACTTCCGTCATTCACAATAATAACCTCAAAGTTTGGGTAGTCCAAGCTAAGAAAAGAACGGACGTTGTCAATTACGATAACTTCTTCATTAAACGCAGGTGCCACCACTGAAATTCCGGGGGCTATTTCTGGTGAATTTTTTAGTTCATTTTCTTCTTTTTCAGTGAATTTTAGCTTTGTACGGATGTTATTGAAATAAGAAAAAAAAGCTAAAAGAATATAAAATGAGACAATGAAAAAGGTGTAGAAAAAGATGATATATTGAAAAATATACGAAATTTGCTCCATAAGTTTTAGTCGGGTTAGATGTATTCGCTCTCAATATAAGTGAATGCTTTCCCATTGAATTCACTTTGGTTGTGTGACTTAAGTCTTTTGAAAACAGGAGTGTCTGATCCTGAGCTTTCTATGGAATATATATTCCGTAAAATCTTTACCAGCATTTCCTTGTTGTTTGTCTGGAAATATGCTTTTTCAAGAAATTCTAAGGTTTCTTTCCCGCCCATACATCCCAATCCTTCTATAATTTCTTTCTGTACATTGAGCTTGCTGAAACTGTAATCTTTGATGAATATAGGAATTGCAGGAGTATAATTGAGAAGGCTCAATGTTTGTACAATTTGTGCTTTTACTCCTGAATTTTTGCTGACTTTATATAATTCTAGTATGGGTTCCATGCCAGTGGAAATCCCTCTCATCCCGATTTCATGAATCAGAAACGTGCGGTATTCGTCATTCGATGTATTGATTGCTGTGGTGATAAGATGCGGGAGCACCTCCTCGGCAGGTCGTTTTTTAAGGGAATTATGGATCCTCATTTTGTCCAACTGTGTAAACTGGTGATCTGATTCCTCTTCCAAAAATCTGAAGGCATTATGGGAATCAAATTTTGCAAAAACCGATTTCGCATAATTACCTAAATCTTTTTTTTCACTATTTGCTTTCTTTGAGATAACTGCAGAAGCTGCATAGTTTGACATATAGTCCAACATTCGGATACTCTTCCATTTTCTGGAAACATCGGCTGATTCCATCTGGCTTTCCCAGTATTCAGGAATTCGAATTGCCTGAAAAGTAGTTTTTAAATTGGTCTCGTTAGTTTCAGGATGTTCAATTTCCTCAACAAGAAGTTTCGAAATATATTCTTTCATCCAGTTTTTGATAGGCGGTTTTATATCCAGTTCCGATAGAATTTCATCTTCAGTCATAGCGCGTTGATTCCGAAGAACAACCAGCATTCGGTCCCTTAAACTTTTTATGTATTTTTCTCTCTTGGTCTCTCGATTTGTATGATAAGCCATAGCCCCAATCCGAATCCAGGACATTAAATAAAATATTCCCATTATCGTGATTAAAAACACTGCTATTTTTACCACCAATGGAAAGCCTGCAAATGAGGATGATAAATAATAGTAATAATAGTTAAATGTTTCCATAATAATATAACATTAAATGGTCTGTTGAAAAAGGAAATATTTTTGTTTTTCCTTAAAAGACAAAAATATCTGTGTTAAAAAATTTTCTGGGGAATGGCCAAATATACAAAATTATGTGAAAGACAAAATGTAATTCTGTATTTATCAATCATTTAGTTTGTTCGATTTACGCCAAAAAAATTAAAAATTGTTGAAATTGCGCAAAACGAATAGTCCATCCAATTTATCTTCGCGGAATTTAATAAAAGAAGTGACCTCTTAATCAAGGCTCACCCTTTTTCCAAAGATGGGAATTGAATTTTAAGTGCTTTCGTTTATTCATAGAAGGCTATACAACTTGAAAAGTATTAACCGTTGTAATATTTGTTGTTCCAAATTGTTTTGTTGAAGTTTTTTCCTCGGGCGATCCCATAAAAAAGAACCAAACCCCCAACACCGTTGAGAACGATCATAAATAAAAATATATAGTTCCCAATTCCGGGAGACTTGGAAAACCAGTGCATTGGGGTCAACAGGGTTATTACAACACTTATAAGAACGACCGTTAAAGTCAAATTATCAATCGTTTTGTAGGGCCACATTAACAATTTTCGGAAAGGGTGAAGATCCCGTCCCCATTTATGGATCAAATAATAATAACCATTACCAATGGGCGCAAACAGAAGGGGATCATCGGCATTTTCAAGCTTTAATAATTTAGCGGGGGCCACAATTTTAAAATTTCCCAACGTGGTTTGGTGCTCGTTTTCCAGACGGCGTATCTCGGAAATGGCCTCTATCGGGAATTCGCCTTTAAAGTAATTGGAATTCAAGAACCTAAGGCGATAGTCAACACAAATTTGTTTGATGTCCGAAATATGGAAAATCCTTACAGCCTCAAGCAGATCAATATCAAAGTGGTTATTATGGGAGGAAGATTTCATTGTTAGCCCAGAAACTATTTCTTCACGTTGCTTTTCATTTTTGGAAAAAATATTGTAAACCTCTTTTATAATGTCTTGTTCTTCAATTCGTTTTAACCGAAGTGTGGTCATCCTCTCCGCAATATCGATTCTCGAAAACATGGCTGTAACTTTTTTTGCTAATAAAATTACATGTTAAGGATTGGGAAAACAAGGAATTGACCAGAATTTTTTAAGTGTGCATGATAATGGTTATATTGTTTGAATTCCAGAACCCTAAGTAAATATGAAATTACTGACAATATTTTTAATTGTTTTTAGCATGTCCAAACTAACAGCCCAAAATTTTTTGGAAAAAGCCATTCCTCTTGAAAATGATGCAAGCCTGACTTCCTTGATTACAGCATCGTCAAACAAAAAATTAGTTTTGCTAGGCGAATCCACTCATGGAACCCATGAATTTTATAAATGGCGGGATAAAATATCACGGCGATTAATAACAGACCATGGATTCAGTTTTATTGCTGTGGAAGGCGACTTTGCAAGCCTTTATAAACTCAACCAGTATGTGAAAAATATGGAGGGTGCAGGAAGTTCGGCCCGAGAAGTGTTATTAAAATTGGAACGGTGGCCAACCTGGATGTGGGCAAATGAAGAAGTGGAGGCCTTGGCGGAATGGCTTCGCAATTATAATGATGCACTGCGCCAGGATGAAAAAATTGGGTTTTATGGAATGGATGTTTATGATGAATGGCATTCAACACAAGTGGTTTTGGAGCTACTGGAAAAGACCGATAAGACGAGCTACAATTTTGTAAAGGAACAATACAACTGTTTCTACCCATTCAAAGGGGACAGCTGGATGTATGCACGGGCAATTCAATCAGGAAAGGAGGATTGTGCCGAAGCAACCGAGAACGTTGTTGAGTACATTAAGAACAATCGGACCCTTCTTAAGGATTTATCGGATGACCAATATTTTTATCTTTACCAAAACGCTTTAGTGGTCCACAATGCCGAGGAGTTTTACAGGGAAAGTATTGCATCCAAGGATGCGGTTTCGTGGAACTCCCGCGTGTTCCATATGCACGAAACTGTTACGGAGTTGCTTTCTTTTTACGGCAAAAATTCAAAAGGGATTGTTTGGGCGCACAACACCCATATTGGTGATGCCTCCTATACCAATATGCGAAATTCAGGGGAAAATAACATTGGTCAACTCAGCAGGGAACGCTTTGGGGCTGAAAATGTCTTCCTGATCGGATTTACTACTTATAAAGGTGAGGTGCTCGCCGCTAAAGATTGGGGAGGGAAAATGGAAAAAATGAAAATTCCAAGTGCTATTTCAAAAAGTGTGGAATCCCAACTGAACAAGGTAGGGCATGAAGCAATGTATGTGATTTTTGATCAAAATGATAAAGAGGAAAAAAATTTGAAAGTAACCGGAAATAGGGCAGTGGGAGTGCTGTACAATCCAGAAAGGGACCGAAGACAGTTTGTTCCGACAATTGTGCCTTTGCGATATGATGCATTGGTCTTTTTTAAAAACACTTCCAAACTTCACGTTCTTTCTAAGTAGGATACTCCTATTTGAAAAATACTTAGAGATGGTATGCGGCGTTAACTATATTTCCATTGCTTAATTATTATATTTACCCATTGAAAAAATAAAGACAAAATGCAATTACAAAATATTTCAATTATTATAATGGCCTTGCTCCTCGGAAATTCAGCTTTTTGCCAAATTTACCTTTCGAAGGATATGCCAAAGGTTGTCAAAGAATGGAACGGGAATACATATAGTTCTGAAGAATCTTTTGTCGATAATATTAAGGAGTCTCCACAATTTTCAATTTTATCCAAGATATTGGAAGATGAATCGTTGGTCGAGGAACTTGATAAAAATGAAATGGTCACCATATTTGCCATTAGCGATGCTTCATTTTCCCAATTGACCGATAAAAAGAAGGATTCACTTATCTCAAACAAAAATCTGATGACTTCCATGGTAAAATTTATGGCCGTTCCTGGCCGCATCGATCGGAATGGTCTTGAGAAAGAATTCGAAAAGCGAAATGGGGTCTTCTATTTGTCAACCCTAAACGGTGAGAATCTGGGAATAGTTAAAAAAGATGGACAACTTTATCTGGTTGATCCACAGGGTCGCCACGCGGCTATAACTGATACGGATTTTTATCACGACAAAGGTTTTTTTCACATTCTTGAGGGCTTGGTATTTCCCAATCATATTGACCTGGAATAACTTTATGGCATCGGCTACTTTTATCCTGATTCAATTTTTGATTTGCCCTGAAACTTCCTGAAAAATCGATGGGTTTGGACTATTTTTGTCCCTTAAATGGTTGTGTTGTTCCGCTTGTTAAAATCTTGTTTCTTCGTGTCCATATTTGGGGGTGGCCTTTTACTTCAATCCCAAAATATTACTGTTGATGCAAATTCCTATACTCTACAGCAGTTGGTTGAAGAAATACTTATCGACAGTGGTTGTATTTCCAATGTTCAGGTTACGAATAGCGTAGGCGGAAATTTTTCCGATGGCGATAAAAGCTTTGGATATTTTAGTTCAAGTGGTAGCGGTTTTCCATTTCAAAAAGGTTTGGTTCTCTCCACTGGAAAATTGCAAAACGTGCCTGGGCCCAATACTTCACTCAGTGATGATGATGCGCCGGGATGGATTGGCGATCTTGATCTGGAAACCGCACTGGGAATTAACAATACCATAAACGCTACAATCATCGAGTTTACTTTTGTCCCGAATGCCAATAATATCCGTTTTCGCTATATTTTTGCTTCCGAAGAGTACCAACAAGGAGATCCCAATACGTGTCGATATTCTGATGCCTTTGCGTTTCTGATAAAACCTTTGGGAGGAAATTATACCAATTTGGCTCTAGTTCCCGGCACACAAACACCGGTCCAGGTAACAACGGTCCATTCAGGTATCGCCGGGGCCTGCCCACCCATAAACGAAATGTATTTTGAAGGTTGGAATGGTCAAAATGCTCCAATAAACTTCAACGGACAGACCAAAATCCTTATTGCAGAATCTCCGGTAACCATCAATCAAACGTATCATATTAAACTTGTTATTGCAGATCACGGAAACTACAGATATGATTCTGCCGTTTTTTTAGAAGGCGGAAGTTTTAATATAGCTGCCGATTTGGGGCCGGATCGAAGTTTTCTGACCCACAATCCATTATGCCATAACGAATCCTATTTGTTAGATGCTGCTCCCGATGGAAATGTTTTAGTGGATTATAAATGGTTCAGAAATAACATTTTGATTCCCAGTGAAACTTCTCCACAGCTACTCGTTTCTACTGAAGGAATTTATAGGGTTGAAATGGATTACGGCAACAATTGCATTGCCATTGACGAGGTTTTGATTGAATATAGCGATCCAATTTTGCCACAGGATACGGATTTGTTTCAATGTGCACCTACAGGAAATGGCTCGGCCACATATAATCTTTATAATGCAGAGGCAGCCGTTGTCAGCGGTGATCCAATGCTGCGAATTCATTCGTTCCATAAAAGTTTTTATGATGCAGAAAATAATGTGGCGCCCATTTCGAATCCGAGAAGTTATACGAGTGTTGCACAAAATGAAATTGTGTTTGCTCGCGTAGTATCCGATTACGGCTGTGTAGGAGTGGGAAAAATAACTCTCAGAACAACTCCAGACATAGTTCCCGCTTTCCAATTGGTTGCTTGTTCCATCGCGGGAAACCCGGGCTATGCTAGTTTCGACTTATCCGGAATTACTATAGATTTGTTTTCTCTTTTTGGAAATGATGCCAATATAAATTTCTATCTTTCTCACTATGAGGCAATTTCAGAAACAAATCCTATTTCGAGTCCTTTCACAAATACACAGGTTGATCTTCAATCTATTTATGCCAAGATTACCGGAATTAATGGCTGTTTGGCTACTGCCGAAATCAAATTGAATGTTGTGAACACTCCTGAATTTGAGGGTGATGCAATATTTATATATTGTCTTGACTCCTATCCTGAAACCATTACTATTTTCTCAGGACTTACTGGAACATTGGCAGATGTTGATTTTAAATGGTCCACAGGGGAAACTACTTCTGAAATTAAGGTAAATGAAACGGGAACTTACACCGTGACCATAACTCGAAATCGAACAATTGATGGAGTGCATTATTCTTGTTCAAATAGTAAAACAATTACGGTTGTTCCCTCCGAACCGCCACAAGTTTCCTATAGACTTGAGGGAATTTTAGGAAATCAGACTTTGGTCGTTTTAGCTTCCGGAAGTGGGGATTATGTTTATTCATTGGAAAATGGTCCTTTTCAGCAAAGTCCGGTTTTTAGATTTTTAAGACCTGGAAAATATTCACTTACGGTCAAAGACATCAACGGCTGCGGAGAAACAACTATTTCCGTTTATGTAATCGGGTTCCCAAAATTCTTTACTCCAAATAATGATGGAATCCATGATCATTGGCAGATAAAAGGGCTTGAGTCCAATGAACCACAACTGGAACGAGTTCGGATTTTTGATCGTTTTGGCAAACACCTCTACAACTTGGACTTTAGAAACCAGGGTTGGGATGGAACTTACCGTGGAAAACCACTTCCTTCCTCAGATTATTGGTTTGAGGCAATCTTTAAGGATGGCACAGTCCATCGAGGACATTTTTCTTTGAAAAGATAAAAGGGTATAATCAAAAATTTGTAGAAATTTCTTGGGATCCACCTAAGCCTTAAAACAAATGGATATAATAACCTAAGTGGTTACTTGATTTTTAGGTGAACATCCATTAAAAAGTAATATTGCAATATAACTAATTTGTTGAAAATAAGCAAATTAAAGCCTTCGCCGAATGTCTTAACCAATCGTTATGTAGTAACCAAGCAAGAAAAATTTTAGCTTTTTACCGTAGTTCAGCACCAAATTCAGTCTCGAATTTGTGTTTTAGCTTCGCCATTATTTTGTCTACTTGTTTGTCGGTAAGCGTTTTATTATTATCCTGAAATGTGAAATTTATGGCGTAGCTCTTTTTTCCTTCCGGAAGTTTTTCTCCTTTGTAAACATCAAACAAGGTAACGGTTTTCAACAATTTTTTCTCAATGTTCATCGCGGTGGTTTTTAAATCCTGGAAACGTACGGATTCATCCAATAATAGAGCAAAATCTCGTTCTGAACCGGGAAATTTTGCAACTGGATTAATACTGATATTATTGGTCGGGATTAATTCCAAAACAGCATCCCAATTAAAGTCGGCATAAAAAACTTCGAAATCTATATCCAGTTTTTTAGCGATGGATTTTTTTACGATTCCCAATTCTACCAATACTATTTTTTTTCTTTTAAAAATGATTCCTTCTGAAAAAACATCGTTTTCGGTATATTCTTCAGTGTAATCATTTATTCCCAACCGTTTCAGGATGAAGACAACTATCCCTTTTCCGTAGAAAAAATCGCTTTTTCTATCTGCGACCGACCAGTCGTTTTCGAAGCGCATTCCAGTGAGGAACAAGGCAAGATGTTTGTTTTCCGATCTGCCCTGCGGGAAATTGTGATAGGTTTTTCCAAATTCAAACAATCGAAGGTTACTGTTCTTTCGATTGCTGTTATAGGCAATGGTTTCCAATCCGGAAAAAAGCAAGGATTGCCGCATTACTGAAAGCTCGTGGCTCAATGGATTGATCATTACCACGCTAAAGTTTTCGTTTATTGATTCACTAAGCCCATTGTATTTTGGTGTGGTCAAGGAGTTGTTCACCATTTCGTTAAAACCAATGGAAGCCAATTGTGAAGCGATTTTGTTTTGGACCGCATAATCTTCATTCGGTGAAACCGGTGAAATTGAGGCATTTAGCTTTTCTGTGAAGTTAACGTTGTTGTACCCATAAACCCTGAGAATTTCCTCAATTACGTCTACATCACGCGTAACATCGTTTCGGTAAGCGGGAATGCTCATCCCAATGCCTGTTTCTGTAACATTGTTTATTTTCATTTCAAGAGAATAAAGGATTTCCTTTATGGTTTCTTTTGAAATTTCTTCTCCTATTATTTTGTTCGCATGCTCAAAATTCAGAAAAACCTGATGCGGTTCTATTTTTTTTGGATAAACATCCACCAAATCGCTGGAAATTTGTCCTCCAGCAATTTCGAGAATCAGAATGGCAGTCCTTCTCAGAACGTAATCGGTAATATTGGGATCGACGCCTCTTTCAAACCGAAAGGATGCATCGGTGCTTAAGCCATGTCGTTTGGCAGTTTTTCGGATGCTCACAGGATTGAAATACGCACTTTCCAAGAAAATGCTTGTTGTTTCTTTAGTGACCCCGCTGTGAATACCGCCATAAACCCCTGCAATGCATAGGGGCCTTTCGCTGTCGCAGATCATCAGGTCCTCTTCGCTCAATTCTCTTTCTATGCCATCCAAAGTTGTAAATTTGGTTCCGTTTGGCAGTGTTTTTACCACAATTTCGTTACCTATTATTTTTGCGGCATCAAAGGCATGCAGGGGCTGACCTAATTCGTGCAACACATAATTTGTTGCATCCACAACATTGTTTATTGGAGAAAGGCCGATGGAGCGCAATCTGTTTTGAAGCCAAATAGGTGAATCCGCCACGTTGATTCCACTAATGGTGACCCCACAATATCTTGGGGCCAAGGAAGGGTTTTCCACTTCTACAGGAATCTTCAATGTTCGATTGTCCACCCTAAAACGGCTGGAGGAAGGTGTGTTGAGTTTCACTGAAATATCGCGATGCAAAAACCCAGCTTTTATGTCCCGTGCCACACCCCAATGACTCATGGCGTCCGATCGATTTGGAGTCAATCCAATTTCAAAAATCTTGTCGATTTCAATTTCAAAAACTTCACTCAATGGAGTTCCTGGTTTTAGTTTGGAATCCAGGACCATAATCCCGTCTTTGGATTCTCCCAGTCCAAGTTCGTCTTCGGCACAAATCATTCCCTCGCTGATTTCGCCTCGAATTTTACCTTTTTTGATTGTCCATGGGTTCTCTTCACTATCGTATAGAGTAGTGCCTATGGTTGCAACTGCGACTTTTTGATCTTTGGAAACATTTGGTGCACCACAAATAATTTGAAGAATTTTACCCTCTCCCACATCTACCTTTGTTATTTTTAATCGGTCGGCGTTGGGATGCGGGTCGCACTCTAAAACATGGCCAATCACCACTCCTGCTAGCCCCCCTTTTACGGATGAAAAATCCTCTATTCCTTCAACCTCCAAACCGAGATCTGTCAAGAGTTCACCGGTTTTTTCCGCATCCCACGGAAGATTTATGAATTGTTTTAGCCAGTTGTATGAAATGTTCATGGATGTGAATTCTAAAGCGAACGCAAAGATAATATTCTATTGTCTATTGTTCACTTTAATTATCCAAGTTTGTCGCTTTCTGATGTTGTTTAGTATCGGGAAAGATTTTATCGCTGCAAATTCTGGAAACGTTTTAACAAAGTAGGGTGGGAGTAATGAACAAACACATAGAGCGGATGCGGCGTAAGATTGCTCAGATTGTTTTTTGACAGTTTTTTAAGGCCGGAGATGAGCGGGTGAGCTGCATAGGTCATTTTTGCATAGTCGTCAGCTTGGTATTCAAATTTTCTGCTTAAATAATTCATGATCAATTCTGTTATTCCCGAAATTGGACTGTAAAGAACCGCAAAAGCAATCAGGCCAATGTGAAACGAAGGCTCAGAAACGTTTAAGGCCTGTGATAGCAAAGGATTTCCGATAAAAAGTGAAAGCAGCCAAAATGTAATTCCCGTTGTAACTATGGCAGCAAAGAGATTGAAAATAATGTGTTTCTTTTTGTAATGTCCCACTTCATGGGCGAG